>JAPPMY010000269.1 GCA_028818855.1 Rhodospirillales bacterium | reverse complement strand
TGGTGAAGGTGACCGCGAGCACCTGCCCCGGCCGGGCGCGGCCGGTGGCGAGAATGTGGGCGAGGCGCGTGGTGAGCACGCGGGTCTTGCCGGTGCCGGCGCCGGCCAGCACCAGCAGCGGGCCGTCGAGCGCTTCCGCCGCCTGGCGTTGCTCCGGGTTCAGGCCGTCGAGATAGGCCGACGCTGGCATCGGCGCTGGCGGGTGGGCGTCGGGCTCGGCGGGCAGGCCGGGCGCGGGATCGAAAGGCTCGTTCATGGACCACGGCGCGGGAGGATTCGCCCACTATAGCACGGGCGCGGACGGCAGGCCGCCCAACCAGAGGGTGCTCAGGCGGCCTGGGCCTCCCGCGTCTTGTCGCAGCGCATGCCGAGGCTGTAGCGCTCCACCGCGATCCCGTCGAGGAAGTGGAAGGGCCGCTGCGTGGCGCCGCCGAAGCCCGGCGCCCGCATGAGGATGCCGTCGCCGGGCCCGGCTTCGAGCACGCGGGCGCCTCTGCCGCTGCGGTCGGCGCAGAGGCCGAAGCGCCCGTCGCCGCTGAGCTGAACGATCACCACCAGGCCGACGTAGCGCACGTGGTCGCGGTGCGGCGTGATGCCGCGCGCGCGCGGCGGGTAGCGCTGCAGCACCAGATCGTTGAGTGGCAGCGCCTCCAGCGGCGGCCGGGGCATGGCGGCGAGGCTTGCGGCGATGAGCCGCTCCACGGCTTGCGTGAGCTGCCAGAGGGGGTGGGGCTCGGGGATCGAGAGGCAGATGTCGAAATCCTGATAGACGGCGCGCTCCCCCTCGCCGATGACCGGCTTCGCGCTGCGGAAGGAGAGATCGGCGCCGGACTCGATGAAGAGCCGGCAGTCCTCCGATTGCAGCAGCTGCAGTACCGCAGCGTCCTCGCGCGCCACGCGATCGAGGGCCGCGGCCATGGCGCCGGGGCCGGCACGCAGCGCCGGCAGACCGGCCCGGTCCGCTCTCTCGACAGCCTCCGCCTCGCCGCGTCCCGTCATGCTGGTCTCCCGCTTCCCCGACTATCGCGGAAGCCGCCCCGCCTCGCCAGCCCGGCTTTGCCGTGCGCGGCCGCGGCCCTATAGTCCCGCCGCCGCGCAGGCGGCAAGCGGTCTCGAAGGAGGTGCGGATGGGTTCGCTGGATGTCGTCGGGATCGGCAACGCGATCGTCGACGTCGTGGCCGAGGCCGACGACGCGCTGCTCGCCGAAGAGGGCCTTCCCAAGGGCTCGATGACCCTGATCGACGCCGCGCGTGCCGACGTCCTGCGCGCGCGCATGGGCCCCGCGGTCGAGGTCTCCGGCGGCTCGGCCGCCAACACCGTGGTGGGCGTGGCGCGGCTCGGCGGCGCGGCCGGCTACGTCGGCAAGGTGCGGGACGATGCGGCCGGCGCGGTGTTCCGCCGCGACATCCGGCAGGCGGGCGTCGCCTTCCCCACGCCTGCGGCGGCGGACGGCGCCGCGACCGCGCGCTGTCTCATCTTCGTCACCCCCGATGCGCAGCGCACCATGAACACCCACCTCGGCGCCTGTGTCGAGCTCGGTCCTGCCGACATCGATGCGGACTTCATCGCGAGCGCCCGGCTGCTCTACATGGAGGGCTATCTCTGGGACCCGCCGGCGGCCAAGGCGGCTTTCCGCAAGGCGCTTGGCATCGCCCACACGGCCGGCGGGCGGGTCTGCCTCTCGCTCTCGGACAGCTTCTGCGTGGACCGCCACCGGGCGGAGCTGCGCGATCTGGTGGCAAACCACATCGACGTGCTGTTCGCCAACGAAGACGAGGCGATGGCGCTCTACGAGGTGCGGGATTTCGAGGCGGCGCTTGCCGCCGCCCGCGCGGATTGCGCCGTCGTTGCGCTCACCCGGAGCGCCAGGGGCTCGGTGGTCGCGGGTGAGGGCGCGGTCCACACCATCGAGGCGGCGCCCATCGACCGCCTGGTCGACACCACCGGCGCGGGCGACCTCTACGCCGCGGGCTTTCTCCTAGGTCTCGCGCGGGGCTTCGACCTCGCCCGCTGCGGCCGCGTCGCCGCGCTCACCGCCGGCGAGATCCTGGGCCACTACGGCGCCCGGCCCGAGGCGGACATCGCGCCTTTCGTGGACGCGAGCCGGAACCCTCTATAGCCGGAACCCTCCTCTACTCACGTCGAGGCAGCGAGGCGCTCCTCCAGCTCGCGCCCGATGGCATCCCCGTCGTGGATTGCGTGCTCGATGAGGCGGGGCGCGCGACAGTCGCCGATGCGGAAGGTGGGCAGCCGCTCGCGCAGCGCCCGGTAGAGCGCGTCGTTCGAGCGCCGCCCGATGGCGAGCACGATCGTATCGACGTCGCGGAGAATCCGTTCCTCGTTCGTGTGGACGTCGACGAGGGTCACACCCTCCGGCGCGATGGAACGGATGTCCGTGTGCGTGGTGATGCGAAGCCCCTGCCGCCGGACGCGCTGGTAGAAGAGGGGGGCGTTGCCGGGTTCCAGGTCCACGCCCGCCCCTCCGAGCGGAGTCACGAACTCGACCTCCCGGCCGGCCTCCAGCAGAAACTCGGCGGTGCCGCAAGCTTCCCAGTGCGCGTTGCGGTCGAGGACCACGACCCTTTCCCCCGCGTCGACGCGCCCCGACAGCACGTCGTCGACCGAGACCACCCGGGGATCGTCGGCAAGGCCGGGGACGAGACCTCCCATCGAGGCCCAGAGCCCTTCCGTTGCGATCGGCGTGCTCGGCCCGTCCGGGGCATCGCGCCCCGGCAGGTAAGGGCGCGAGCCGGTGGCGACGACGACCGCGTCGGGGTCGAGCGCCTCGATCGCACCCACGCTCGCCTCCACCCCCAGACGCATGTCGACCCCGAGGCGTTCCGCCTCCGAGGCGAAGTGCCGCGCCGATTCCCCGATCTCGGCGTGGAAGGGTTGGCGCGCCGCAAGCCGCACGAGGCCGCCCGGATCGCTCTCCCGCTCGAACAGGGTGACGCGATGGCCTCGCCGGGCGAGCGTCACCGCAGCGCTGAGACCCGCCGGGCCGCCGCCTGCCACCGCCACGTGACGGGGCGAGGTGGCGGGCGCAGGCGCTCCCAGTGTGCGTTCGCGCCCGGCCTCCGGGTTCTGCCCGCAGCGGATGGGCAGCTCCCGCGAGACCCGAAGGAGGCAGGCGTTGCACGCGATGCAGGGCCGCACCTCGCCGAGCCGGCCGTCCCGGACCTTGTTGGCGATCTCCGGGTCCGCGACGAGCTGCCGTGCCATCCCGATCAGGTCCGCATCGCCCTCGCGAAGGATCCGCTCCGCGTCCTCCGGCTTCTTGATCCGGCCGAAGGCGACCACCGGCACCGGGGTTGCGCGCTTGAGCGCGGCGTTCAGGTCGTTGAAGACGAGCTGCGGCACCGCCGCCGGCGGAATCTCCATCCAGAAGCTGCTGAACGTGCCCGCGTCGGAGCAGAAGAGGTCGACGTGCCCGCTTGCCGCGAGCGCGCGGGCGATCTCGAGACCGTAGTCGAGGTCGTAGCCGAAGGACGTGTATTCGTGCAGGCAGAGGCGGATCGAGATGGGCCAGTCGGGGCCGACCGCGCCCCGTATCGCGGCCAGCACCTCCAGGGGGAGGCGCATGCGGTTCTCGAAGGAGCCGCCGTAGGCGTCCTCCCTGCGGTTGAAGAAGGGCGAGACGAAGCTTCGCAGAAGCCCGTCGTGGCCGATCTTGAACTCGAGCCCGTCGAAGCCGGCCTCGCGCATGTTCGCCGCCGATGTCGCGAACCCTTCGACGACCGCCTCGATCTCCCCCGGCCCCATCTCGACGGTGTTGTAGCGCGCGTGGGGCTCGGGCATCTGGGTGGGCGCCCAAAGCTCCTTCGGCGGGTGCTCAAGGCTGGTGTGCCCCCCGTGGTTGAGCTGGGCGAAGATGTGCGCGCCGTTGCAGTGGGCCGCTTCGACCAGCCGCCGGTAGGCCGGAAGCGCCTCGCGGTCCCACGCCCGGCCATAAGCGGGGCACATCAGACCGGACGGATGCATGGCCTGGCTGCCGGTCACGATGAGGCCGGTCCCGCCCCGCGCCCGCGCCGCGTAGTAGGCGGCGAGGTCCTCCGTCGGCGTCCCGTCCGGCGCCTCCAGCCCGTTCCAGTGGGCCAGCATGACGAAGCGGTTGCGAAGCTCGATTTCGCCGAGGCGAAACGGCGTCCAGAGCAGAGAGTCGCCGTTCATCGCTTCACGGTCTCCTTTTGGGGTAACCGCCGCCGAAGAAGAGTCGCGGCGGGTAATGGGGGGGCGCCTGCCTGACTCAAGAAGGGGCGCGCGCCACCGGCGGGATGTAGTCGGTGAGGTCCTCCTCGCCGAAGCGCACCGTGCGCCCCAGCTCGGCCGAGCGGTAGAGCGCCATCAGGATCTCGGTCACCGCGAGCCCGTCGCTGAAGGTCTCGGACGGCGTCACCCCGGTGCGGAAGCACTCCACCATGTGGCGGTTCTCGCTGGTGTAGCCGTAGACCCCGGCCTCGTCCTCGAGCGCCGGCATCAGGCCCTGCTCGGCGTTCTGCTTCTCCACCAGGTCCTCGCCGGCAGCGCCCTTCACCGCGCGCGAGATGAAGACCTTGAGCCCGGTGCCGAGCGAGGAGAACTCCATCGAGTATTCCGGCCCCAGCAGCTCGAGCTGGATGCGGAGTCCTGCGCCCACGTAGGCCCAGGAGGTGGTGGTCTCGATCATCGCCTCGTTGCCGTCCGGGTCCTCCATCACCAGCGTGCCGCGCGCGAAGTCCTCCGCGGGCCTGCGGCCATAGTCGACCTCGCGCCCCATCTCGCGCTTGAGCCGGCGCACGTAGGCCGGCCGGGTCCACTTGAGGTTCGCGATGGTGGCGTTCGCACTCACCATCTTCAGCGTCTCCCGCGTCTCGCCCGGTGCCGTCAGGAGGTGGCGTGCCACCTCCACCGAGTGGCACATCATGTCGGAGAGAACCCCGCCGCCCTGCTTGTCCCCCTGCCAAAACCAGGGCATGTGCGGGCCGGAATGTTCCTCGGCCGCGCGCGCGAGGTAGGGCCGGCCCGTGAGCGGCACGGCGCGGCGCCAGATGATCTCCTTGCCGCGCTCGACCGCCGTTGAAAACACCTGGTTCTCCAGGTAGCCGGTGGCGAGCCCGGCGTCGTCCGCCAGCTCCACCATGGCGCGGGCCTCGGCGAGGTTGCGCGCAAGCGGCTTCTCGCAGGCGACGCCGCGCAGCCGCTTGCCGGCCTTCACCGCCTTGTGGATCGCCTGCATGGTGGCGACGCGGGTGTCGTTGGGCGCGAGGATCCAGAGCGCGTCCACGTCCTTCGCCCGGATCAGCCTGTCGAGCGAGGAATGGGCGGTGCAGGGGCCGAGCCCGAGTTCGTCGGCCCGCGCCGCCAGCGCATTGCGGCTCTCCTTCGTCGGGCTGTAGACCCCGGTGATGGCGCAGTTGCGCACGCCGGTGAAGGATTCGAGGTGGAAGCGGGCGATGAAGCCCGCCCCGATCATCCCGATGCGGAGCGTCTTCAGCGGCTTGCGCCGGGCCATGGTTCCTGCCTCCCTCCAACGCGAATGCGAGCCGCCATTATGGCACTTGGCTCCAGACCGCCGCACCCAGGCGCACGGTCAGCCGGCGCTTGCGCCTGCGCCCTCCGGCCGGTATCCGGGCAGGAGGTTCCGCTTGGTTTCCTCGTCCCACTCCGTCTTGAGCTTGCCGAGCTCCTTGCCCGCATCGTAGCCGCGCCGGAGCGCCGGGCGCTGCTGCAGCGCCTTGTACCAGCGCTTGACGTGGGGGAACGCGTCGAGGTCCACCTTCTGCCCCTTGTAGGTGATGACCCAGGGCCAGCAGGCCATGTCCGCGATGGAGTAGTCGCCGGCGATGTACTCGCGCCCCTCGAGCCGGCGGTCGAGCACGCCGTAGAGGCGGAGCATCTCTGCGCGGTAGCGCTCGATGGCGTAGGGAATCTGCTCAGGCGCGTAGAGCTTGAAGTGGCCGGCCTGGCCGATCATCGGGCCGAGCCCGCCGAGCTGCCACGAGAGCCATTCGAGCACGGTCTTGCGCCCGCGCAGGTCGGTCGGCAGGAAACGGCCGGTCTTTTCCGCCAGATAGATCAGGATCGCGCCGGACTCGAACACAGCGACAGGCTCGCCGCCGTCCGCCGGGTCGTGATCCACGATCGCCGGCATCCGGTTGTTCGGGCTTATGGCGAGGAAGTCGGGCTCGTACTGCTCGCCCCGATAGATGTTGACCGGCACGATCCGGTAGTCGAGGTCCATCTCCTCGAGCGCGATGGAGATCTTCCATCCGTTGGGCGTCGGCCAGTAGTGGGCGTCGATCATGGGCCTGGATCCTCGGCAGGCGGCGTCGGTGGGAACGTAGCCTGGAATTCTCACCGATGTCATGGCCGGCGCACTCCGATTGTTCGAAATATTCAGACAATCGGTTCGGGAAACGGCAGTATGCGCCTGCAGACGGAGCACCTATCGTCGGCTGCCGGCAATCTCGGCGGGAGGGATGCGGATGAGCGGACCGTTCGAGGGCGTGAAGATCGTCGACCTGACCACCATGCTGTCCGGCCCCTGGGCGACCTCGATTCTGGGCGACCAGGGCGCCGACGTGATCAAGGTCGAGGTGCCGGGCAAGGGCGATCACGTCCGCTCGCTCGGCAACCAGCGCGGCGGCATGTCGTCGATGTTCCTGAACATCAACCGCAACAAGCGCTCGGTCACGCTGGATCTCAAGAAGCCGGAAGGCCGCGACCTCCTGCTCAGGATCGCCGAGACGGCCGACGTCTTCGTCCAGAACTTCCGCCCTGGCGTGGTCGAGAGGCTGGGCGTCGGCTACGAGGATGTCGCCGGGGTCAATCCGAACATCGTCTACATGTCGCTCTCCGGCTTCGGCGAGAAGGGGCCCTGGGTCCACAAGCCGGTCTACGACCCCGTGATCCAGGCGCTCTCCGGGCTCACCACGATCCAGGCGGGGTCGGACGAGGAGCGCCCGCGGCTGGTCCGCACCGTTCTCCCGGACAAGTTCTCCGCCATGACCGCCTCGCAGGCCATCGGCGCCGCACTCTTCCGGCGGGAGCGCACCGGCCGGGGCCAGCACGTCCGCCTCTCCATGCTGGATGCGATCCTCCAGTTCCTCTGGGCTTCGGACTACGGTGCCCAGACCTATCCCGACGCCGAGGTCTCCAACCAGGCGGCGGCGAGCTTCATCGACCTGATCTACGAGACGAAGGACGGCTACATGACCGTGGCCGTCATGTCCGACCGCGAATGGCACGGCCTCTGCAAGGCGCTGGAGCGGGAGGAGTGGCTCGAGGACGAACGCTTTGCCACGCCCTCGGCACGCGACGAACACGTCGACGAGCGGCTCGAGCTGACCCAGCAGGTGCTGCTGGAGCGCACGACCGACGAATGGATGCGTATCCTCGAAGCCTGCGGCGTGCCCTGCGCGCCGGCGCTCACGCGGAACGGCGTGGTCGAGCATCCGCAGGTGGTCGCGAGCGAGGTTCTGGTCGAGACCGAGCATCCCGCCGCAGGCCGGCTCCGCCAGACCCGCAATGCCGCCCGCTTCCAGGGCTCGCCGGCAACCCATCGCGCTGGCGCCCCGCAGCTCGGCGAGCATTGCACCGAAGTCCTCTCCGCGCTCGGCCTGAGCGAAGCGGACATCGTCGCGCTGCACAAGAGGGGCATCATCGGCGGCGAGAACGATCCCGCCCTGCGCGCCTATTCGGCGGCGGCCGAGTAGGGCCCCGTGACGGCCGGAGACGTCCCTTCAGCCCAGGTTGAAGGCGACTCTCGCGTCCTCCTTGAGGAAGTCGAGAAAGGCGCGCAGCCTGGGCGGCATGCGGCGCCGATGCACGTAGGTCGCGGCGATGGCGCCCGGCCGGTGCCGCCAGCCCGGCAGCAGGCGGACGATCCGCCCGCTCTCGATCTCGCCGCGGATGGCGTAGTCCGGCAGGAGCCCGGCGCCCGCCCCGTCGAGAACGAACTGCTTGGCGGTCATGCCCGAGTTCGTCCGGATCGAGGGGTCGACCTTGACGCTGGCATCGTCGTGCTCGGCATTGGTGAGCGTCAGCCGGTCGAAGTCCGGCATCACGGTGAGGGTGATCCAGGGCTTCTGCGTGAGATCCAGCGGCGAGCGGATCGGGCCGAACGCCTTGAGGTAGGCCGGCGACGCGCAGGGGATCATTTCGAAGTCGCAGATCTTGACCGCGTGAAGCTCGGTCGACTTCAGCCAGCCGATGCGGAAGGCGATGTCGTAGCCGCCCTCGATGATGTTGGTGATGCTGTCCTGCACGTCCAGCTCGATGTCGACCTTCGGGTGGCGCTCGCGGAAGCGCTTGACCGCGCCGGTGAGGTAGACGACGGCGAGGTTCTGGGACGCCGTCATCCGGATGATGCCAGACGGCAGGTCCTGCTGCGTCTCCAGCCGCTCCACGGCGGTGCCGACGATATCGATCATCCGCTCGGCCGCCTCGGCGAGCGTGTGGCCCTCGTGCGTGATCGCGACCGAGCGGGTCGAGCGGTTCAGCAGGCGCACGTTCAGCTCGCGCTCGAGGTCGCTCACGTGCTGGCTGACGACGGACTTGCTGAGATTGAGCGCGTGCGCCGCACGGGTGAAGTTGCCGGTCTCGACGACCTTCTGAAACACGCTGATCCGGTAGAGATGCTTCAGATCCATTGTTCGGCCCAACGGAACAATCAATTTGGGAAGTTGCTATAGCGGCGATATCCGGCGGTGCCTAGGGTAAGGCGAGATTCGGTATCGGCCGGAGCGGGGGGTGAGCGGCTGAATGACGACCTGTCTGATCATCGGCGCGGACCGCGGGATCGGCCTCTCGCTCTGCCGGCAGTTGGCCGCGCGGGGCGAGACGGTGGTGTCAGTCTGCCTGGGGTCGGGCGAGGCCTACCAGGGCTCGGGCATAGCCGTGATCCCCAACGTGGACGTCACGTCCGGCGCGGCGGTGGCTGCCATGGCCGGGGCCCTGGCGGCACGGGGCGAAAAGATCGACTGCCTCATCCACGTGGCCGGCGTGCTCGGCCTCGACGAGCTGGGCAGGATCGACTACGACGACGTCCGCCGGCAGATCGAGATCAACACCATCGGCCCCTTGCGCGCGATCGAGGCGGCGCTTCCCCACCTCGCGACGGACGCCAAGGTGGGCGTGATCACAAGCCGCGTCGGCTCGCTCTCGGACAACGGCTCCGGGCAGATGTACGCCTACCGTGCCTCCAAGGCGGGCGCCAACATGGTGACCCTCAACCTGCACCACGACCTGTCGAAGCGGGGCATCGCCGTGGCCGCGCTGCATCCCGGCATGGTGGCGACCGACCTCACCAGGGATTTCCCGGGGGACTTCGACTACATAACGCCGGACGAGGCGGCCGAAGGGCTGATCCGGCGGATGGACGCGCTCAGCCTCGAGACATCGGGCCGGTTCTGGCATGCCAACGGCGAAGAGTTGGCGTGGTGACGGTATAGGCTACGGCATCGGTTGGAATGCCTGACGAACAGACGCGCACAGCGGAGGGAAAACAATGATCAAGGTCTACGGGTATCTGCCAGGCTGGACGGTGCCGTGCATCAGCCCCTACGTCACCAAGGCCATCTACTACATGAAGATGGCGGGGATCGAGCACGAGTTCGTCAACCAGGATCTGACGAGGCTCGACCAGGACACGCCGCACGGCAAGCTGCCGATGATCGAGGATGGCGAGGAGAAGGTCGCGGATTCCACGGCCATCATCAACTACCTGAAGGGCAAGTACGGCGACATGCTGGATGGGAGCGCCTCCGCCGCCGAGAAGTCGGACATGCACGCGTGGAACCGCCTGATCGACGAGCATCTCTACTGGACCGCCGTCATCCAGCCGCGCTGGCGCGAGACCCCGAACTTCGAGATCTACCTGCGGGTCATCGCCGGCACCGACGACATCCCGCCGCCGCTCCGCGCCTTCGCCGACGACTTCCGCCACCGGATCGTGATGGAGTTCATGGAGGGCGGCTGGGGCCGCATGTCGGGCGACGTGATCTACGGGCGCGCCCGCGAGGACATCGACGCGATCGACGCCCGGATCGGCGGCGACGGCTTCCTGATGGGTGCCGAGCCCCGCTCGATCGACGCAGGCATCGCCTCGATCCTGCGTCACATCATCGATACGCCCTTCAACTTCGACACCAGGGACTACGCTGCGGCTAAGCCGAACCTGACCGGCTACCTCGACCGGATGAAGGCGCGTTTCGACATCTGATCTCTGCGGCCAGCGCGGGCTGCAAGAAATCCGGTCCGTGCGCCGCGTTGCCGATGCAACGGCCGGGTCTGCCGGCAAGTATGGGGGACATGAACGATGGCGTTACTGAACCGTGATGACTGGTACGACATCGCCCGCGACGTCGACTGGGAGCTGAGCTACGTCGATCGCGAGGAGGCGTTCCCCGAGGAGTGGGTCGGCGCCAAGGGCATCCCGCTCGACGCCTGGGAGGACTGGGACGAGCCCTACCGCGTCTCCTACCGCGAATACGTGATGGTGCAGCGCGAGAAGGAAGCCGGCGTCAGCGCGGTCCGCGAGGCCATGCAGCGGGCCAAGCTCTACAACAAGCTCGACGAAGGGCACCAGGCGTCTTCGCACCTGCACATGGGCGCGACCTGCATGGTCGAGCAGATGGCGGTGACCATGCAGAGCCGCTTCAGCCGCTTCGCCCCGAGCCCCCGCTGGCGCAGCATGGGCGCCTTCGGGATGCTCGACGAGATCCGGCACGCCCAGCTCGACATGCGCTTCAGCCACGACCTGCTGAACGAGGATCCGCGCTTCGACTGGTGCCAGAAGGGGTTCCACACCAACGAGTGGGGCATCATCGCCGTCCGCAACTTCTTTGACGACGTGATGATGAACGCGGACTGCGTGGAAGCGGCGCTCGCGACCTCGCTCACGGTCGAGCACGGCTTCACCAACATCCAGTTCATCGCCATGGCGTCGGATGCGATGGAGGCGGGCGACGTCAACTTCTCGAACCTGCTGTCGAGCATCCAGACGGACGAATCGCGCCATGCCCAGCTCGGCTTCCCCACGCTGGACGTCGTCATCAAGCACGATCCCAAGCGGGCCCAGCAGATTCTGGACGTCTCCTTCTGGCGCACCTTCCGCCTGTTCCAGACGCTCACCGGCACGTCGATGGACTACTACACGCCGCTCGCCAAGCGGAAGATGTCGTTCAAGGAGTTCATGCTCGAGTGGATCGTCAAGCACCACGAGCGGATCCTGCGCGACTACGGGCTGGAGAAGCCCTGGTACTGGCCGCAGTTCGAGGTCGCGCTCGACCACGGGCACCACTCCATGCACATCGGCACCTGGTTCTGGCGGCCGACGCTGTTCTGGAAGCCCAATGCGGGCGTCTCCAAGGCCGAGCGCAAGTGGCTCAACGAGAAGTATCCCACCTGGGAGGACAGCTGGGGCTATCTCTGGGACACGATCATCAAGAACATCAACGACGGCAACATGGAGAAGGCCTTCCCGGAGACCCTGCCGTCGCTCTGCAACATCACGCAGCTTCCTCTCGGCTCCGGCATCGACCGCCATCACCTCGAGTGCCACCAGGTCGTCTACAAGGGCCGCGTCTATCACTTCGACAGCGAGATGTCGAAGTGGATCTTCGAGCTGGAGCCGGAGCGCTACGCCGGCCACATGAACGTGGTCGACCGCTTCATCGCCGGCATGATCCAGCCGATGAACCTCGCGGGCGGGCTGGAGTACATGAGCATCACGCCGGAGGTGATGGGCGATGACGTCTACGGCTACACCTGGGCCGAGGACTACAAGGAGATGCCGGCGGCTGCCGAATAGCCCCGGCATCCCAGCGCGGAGGTAACGACATGGCTCTCTTCCCGATAACCGGCCGCGTCGTCGGCGACCACATTCCGCACCTGGTCGCGGTCGACACCGAGGACACCTTCGACCAGATCGCAGAGAAGGCGGCGGTGCACAGCGTGGGCCGGCGCCTGCCGGACAATCCCGACGCCACCGGCTTCGAGGTCCTGTTTAACGGCGAGGTCCTGCCGGGCGACCAGAAGCTCGAGGAGCTGATGGCGACGACCGAGATCCTGCCGCTGCAATGGTTCGACATTCGATGGAAGGAGTAGCAGCGTCCGCACCAGCGGCGTCCGACGGCGTCGAGTACGTCGAGCTTTGCGCAGAGGACGAGCTCTGGGACGGCGACATGGACGCCTTCGACGTGGGCGAGCACGAGGTGCTGCTGGTCCGCTACGGCGGCCGCTACTTCGCCTACGACGCCATCTGCCCGCACCAGAGCACGTCGCTGGCGGACGGCGAGCTGACCGAGGACGGCGTCATCATCTGCCGCGCCCATCTCTGGGAGTTCCAGGCCGACGGCGGCCAGGGGATCAACCCGGCGAACGAGTGCTTGCGGACGTTTCCCGTGAAGGTGGAGGGCGGCCGCGTTCTCGTGGGCGCCGAGCCCGACGCCGGATAGCGCGAGAAAGGAACGAGGACCATGAGTGGCGACGAATTCACGGAAATGGATGACAATCTGGTTGGCCCGGTCGTTCGGACGGGCGAGCTTGCCGATGCGGTGATCGACGCGGCGATCGAGGACAATCCGGGGCGCGAGGTGATGGTCTTCGAGCGCGAGGACTACGTCCGCATCCACGCAGAGCGCGATTGCGTCGTGACCAGGGCATCGATCGAGAAGCACCTGGGTCGTGACTTCAACATGGCGATGCTCGAGATCGAGATGCCGTCCTTCAAGGGCCGGATGCAATCGAGCACGGAGCAGATGCGCTGGTTCTACGTCAACTGACGGTTCCAGGCAGCAAGAGAGACACTGGGGGACATCATGGCCGAATCCACAGCACGCAGGCGTTCGCGGAAGAAGACCTGGAGCGCGCTCGGCGACGTGACCGGCAAGCCCAGCGACTACGAGATCGTCACCCACGGCCTCAACCACATGACGGGCGAAACGCCGCTCGAAATGGGGCCGGACGTCCACGGCAACGTGTGGCTCAAGAAGTACCGGGACGACATCGCCATCAAGGTCGCGAGCTGGGAGGGCTTCCGCGACCCCGACCGGGTCACCTACCACAGCTACGTCAAGATGCAGGACGTGCAGGAAGCCTACATCGACACGCTTCTCACCTCCTACACCGCCCAAGACACGAGCGACGGGCGCCTCTCCAACGAGTGCCTGCAGCTTCTGCTCACGGCGATGACGCCGTGCCGCTATCTGGGGCACGTGCAGCAGATGCTCTCGGCCTACATCCAGCAGATCGCCGCGTCCTCCTATGTCGCGAATTGCGCGTCGTTCCAGGTCGCCGACCAGCTTCGCCGCGTGCAGCGCATCGCCTACCGCACCCGCCAGCTCGGCACGGAGCACCCCTCGCACGGCTTCGGCAGCAGCGAGCGCGCGGCCTGGCAGGATGCGCCCGCCTGGCAGCCCGTCCGCGAGGCCATGGAGAAGCTGCTCGTCGTCTACGAGTGGGACGAGGCGCTGGTCGGGTTCAACCTCGTCGTCCGCCCGGTCTGCGACAGCCTCTTCGTCAACCAGCTCTCGCGCGCGGCGCGCCAGGCCGGCGACGAGCTGGACGCGCTGCTGCTGGAGAACCTCTACCAGGACTGCGAGCGGCACGATCGCTGGACCGCCGCAGCCGTGAAGTTCATCATCGCCGAGGACGAGGCCAACCGGAACGTCCTGCGCGATTTCGCCGCCAAGTGGAACGGCCACGCGGAGGCGATCATCGCGTCCGGCTCGGAGATGATCGCGGCGCACGTCGACGGCCTCTCGGCCCAGGGCATCGCCGACGACGTGCTCGCGCGCTGGGCCGAGCTGAAGTGGCAGGCGGGGCTCAGCGGCGATGCCTGAGGGCGCTCCCGGCGGCCGCGCCTCGCGCCCGGTCGCCGGCCTTCCGCCCACCGTTACCGATTGCGCCTCGGAGACCCCATCGGCGGGCTGACCGGGGCGGATTGCGCCCGTGCGGCCGCTCGCTCTGAGGTAGTCTCGGCCCATGAGTGAGAGCGCCGCCGCCGACCTTTCCTGGGAGGACCAATCAGAGCGCAACTTCATCGGCGGCGCGTGGCGGTTCACGCGCGAGGGCTATTCCTTCGACATCTACGATCCCGCCGACAGCACCGTCATCGCTGCAGTCCCGCTCTCCACCCACCGCGATGTCGCCCAGGCGATGACGGCGGCCCGCGCCGCCATCGTCCCCTGGTCGGCGCTCTCCGGCGCCCGGCGTGCGGCGGTGGTCGACGGCGCGCTGGCGCACCTCGCCGAGCGGATCGACCGTGTCGCAGCGCTCGCCTGCCGGGACACGGGGCTGCCGGCGCAGGCCGCGCGGGACGACATCCTGTCGGCGATCCGCGAGACCCGGGCGCAAGTGGCGGGCGGGGGCCGGCCGGAGGACGACAGTGCGCCCGGCGTGATCGGTCAGATTCTCTCCTGGAGCAGCCCTCTCACCCTCTGCATCCGGACCCTGGCCCCGGACCTCGCCGCGGGCAACACGGCGGTCGTCCATCCCTCGATCCAGGCGCCGCTCTCGCTGGTGTTTCTGGCCGATGCGCTGAACCGTGCCGGCGCACCCGGCGGCGTCTTCAATCTGGTTCAGGGCTCAGGGACCGACGCCGGAATGGCGCTGGCGCGCCAGCCCGACCTGAAGCGGCTGGATTTTCAGGGGAGCCGCGAGACGGCCGCCATGGCCGCGCTCTCGCCGGAGCGCAGCGGCATTCCCGTGCATCGCCATCTGCGGAGCATCGTCCATCGCAGCATCGACGCGGGCGATGCGCTCGAGCCCGCCGTGCGCGCCATCGCCGACGCCGCATTCTGCCACGCGGCGCGTGCGGGCTACGGCGGGCTCGTGGTCGACGTCGCCGCTTCCCGCCTCGACGCGTTCTCGGAAGCGATCGCGGTGGCGTTCGGCGCCGGCCGGTACGCCGAAGGGTTGCGCGGCTCGCACACCATCGCACCCTTCATCGCCGAGAAGTACCGCACCGCCTACGAGCACTTGAAGAAGGGCCGTCTGGCGGCTGGCGCCAGGCCGATCTGCACCGCGCCGAGCCCGAGCGAGAGAACCTACCGCATGGGATGGTTTGCGCGGCCCTGCGTGCTTCACGACCCGACGCACCGCATAACGCTCGATCCCGATCGGCCAAACGGGCCTCTCGTGCTGGTGCGCAGCGCGTAGAGCAAGAGCATTCGATGCCCTTCCTCTGGGTAGGGCGCCCGCCTCGGTTCCGTCCGGTACTCCCCTCGATCCGTGCGCGGCGGCGCCGGACCGTCAGCGCCTCAGCGCCCGCCCGCCAGAGAGGCTACGTTCCCTGCGGCCGGCCGAGCGTCACGCGGCGAGCAGGTCGTCGATCCTCGTGCCGCACCAGCCCTCTTCGCGCTTGCGCCAGTAGCTGCTCATCAGGCGCGAGGTCAGGATGCCGGGCGCCCCGTTGCCGAGCGGCTTGTCGTCGATCGCGGTGACCGGCAGGATTCCGCCGGCGGACGACGTCACGAACGCCTCGTCGGCGCCGCGCAGCTCGTCCGGGTGTACGACCCGCGTCTCGCACGGAATCCCCTCCATCTCGCACAGCTCGATCGCCGACTTGCGCGACATGCCGAGCAGGCAGTTCGCGTCGGGCGTGGCGCACACGCCGTCGTTCACCACCCAGATGTTGTATCCCGGCCCCTCCGCCAGGTTTCCGTCCGGCCCGCAGAGCACCGAATCGTCCCGGCCCATCTCGTAGGCTTCGTACTGCGACTGGATCAGGTCGGCCCAGTGGAAGTTCTTGTAGCGGGCATCGACGGCCTTGCTGGAAATCCGCTCGGTGCTCGCCAGGTGCAGGTTGACGCCCGCCTTCGACTTCTCTTCGCCCCAGAGCCACACGTAGGGCACCGCGTAGCAGACGAACTGGTTCTCGCAGAGCCTGGGGTCGCGCGAGCCCTCGGGATACAACCCGCGGGTGACGTGCATGTGGATGTAGCTGCCGTCCTCCGCCCCCGCCCGGCGCACGCATTCGGCCAGCAGGCGGGCCGTCTCCTCGATGGAATAGGGATTGGTCAGGTGGAAGCCCGCGCAGGATGTCGTGAAGCGCTCCAGGTGCTCGTACAGCTTGAAGATGTAGCCCTTCCAGGACGTGGTCACGTCATAGACCACGTCGCTGTGCAGGAACCCGGTGTCGAATATCGACATCTTGGCGTCGTCGAGCTCGACGAATTCGCCGCCTATGTGGACGCACCCACCTGACATCTTCAGCCCCCGCTCCGCTCGTTCGATCCCGTCGCTCAGCGCTCCATTCGACGGTAGCGAGCGCCGATAGGGCGGTCAAGCAAGCCCCGGCAGGTCGGCGCGTGGCGCTAATCGTTCCACCACGGTTTGTCGGCGTAGGGCCGCAGATCGAGCTCCTGCGTCCAGGCGGAGCGGTGCTGCTGGGCGAGGTGGAAGTAGGTGTCGGCGATCTCGGCGGGCAGCAGCAGGCCGTCCTTCTCCAGCCCCCGCTCCTCCCGCAGTCGCCGGAACCCGTCCGCGCCCAGCATCCTGCCGAGCGTATCGGGCGCATCCACCATGCCGTCGACGATGATGTGGGCCACGTGAATGCCCTTGGGGCCGAACTCCGCGTTGAGGCTCTGGCAGAGCATGCGCCGCGCCGCCATGGCCGCCGCGTGGGAATGCTGGCCCTTGTTGCCGCGCATCGCCGCAGTGGCCGAGGTCACGAGGATGGTTCCCCGGCCGCGCCGCTCCATCAACGGGCAGAGGCTGGCAGCGGTGCGGAACAGCCCGAAGGTCGCAAGCCGCCAGCCCAGCTCGAACGCCTTGTAGCTGGTATCCGCGAGCGCCCGGTCGCCGATCTGGGCGCCGAGGTTGTAGACCGCCACCTCGATCGGCCCGATATCGGCTTCGACCGCGGCGATTCGCTCTTCGATCGTGTCGGGAGCGACGGCGTTCAGCAGGAAGCCCGAGGCGGCGCCGCCGTCCGCGACGATGGCTGCGACCGCGCGGTTCAGGCCCCCTTCGTCCGTCCGCCGGCAGAGGACGGCATGGTAGCCCGCGCGGGCGAAGCGGCTTGCCACATGGCTGCCGATCCCGGCGCCGGCTCCGATGACGAGACACACACGTTGCATTGCTCCTCGGCCCCCGTGAGGTTGATCGGCAGGCGGAACGCCTGCGCTGCATTACAGTCTATACTCCGCCGGTCCAATCCTTGCCCGTCCACCGCGCTCGCAGGTCGCCATGTCCGTCGTTCCCGTCACCCGAGGCCACCACTACGTCGCCAGCGCAGGCCACGAGCTTGCGGCACTGGCCGCGTTCGAGGCGCTGGAGAACGGCGGCAACGCCATCGACGCGGGCGTCGCCGCGATCCTCGCCCTCGGCGTCGTCTACAGCGACCAGGTGAGCGTGGCCGGGGTCGCGCCGATGATCGTCCGCCTCGCCGGGACCGGCGAGGTCGTCACCATCGCGGGCGTCGGCGGCTGGCCGCGGGCGCTCGACGCGGACGCCTTCATCGAGCGCCACGGGGGAACCATTCCGCTCGGCGTGCGACGCACCGTCGTGCCCGCCGCCCCGGACGCCTGCATCCAGGCGCTGGAGCGCTGGGGCACGATGACCTTCCGCGACGTGGCGGCGCGGGCTGTGCGCTACGCGTCGCGCGGCTTCCCCCGCCACCCGGTCATGCTCGACTACGTGCGCTCTCACGCCGACGACTTCCGCCACTGGCCCGAGAACGTCGCGATCTGGATGCCGGGCGGCGCCGTGCCGGCGCCCGGCACGCGGCTGGTCCAGGCCGATCTCGGCCGGACCCTGCAATTCCTCTGCGACGAGGAGCGCGCGGCCGGCGGCGACCGCCTGGCCGGCCTCGCGGCGGCGCGCCACGCGTTCTACCGGGGCGACATCGCCAGACAAATCATCGCGCACCAGAGGGAGAACGACGGGCTGCTGGCGGCAGAGGATCTGGAAGACTTCCGCTGTCAGGTCGTGCCCTCCGTCTCCCGGCGCTTCCGCTTCAATGGCGGGGCGGTGGAGGTCCACACCTGCGGCGCCTGGTGCCAGGGGCCGTTCCTCCTGCAGGCGCTCGCCATCGCCGAGGCGGCGGGCGCAGGCCGGCAGGGGCACGGCACGGCCGACTACCTCCATACCGTCGCGGAGACGCTCAAGCTCGTGTTCGCCGACCGGGAGGGCTATCTCGGCGACCCGGACTTCGTGGACGTTCCCCTCGATACGCTCATCGGCGACACCTACGCAACGGAGCGGAGCAAGGCCATCGACCCCCGGAGCGCGTCACCCGGAATGCCGCGTCCCGGCCGTATCGCAGGCCACGAGGCATACGTCCCGCCGCCCGCCGCATGCCAGGCGCCATTGAAGCCGCCGCCCGATACGTCCATCGTCTGCGTCGTCGACGGGGAGGGGAACGCGCTCTGCTCGACGCCCTCGGACACGAGCTGGGACACGCCGGTGGTGCCGGGGACCGGGCTCGCGGTCTCCTCGCGCGGGGCGCAGTCGTGGGCGGTGCCGGGGCACCCCTCCTGCCTCGCGCCGGGCAAGCGGCCCCGGCTCACGCCCAATCCCTGCCTCGCCCTCTCGCCCGGCCGCTGGGTCATGCCCTTCGGCACTCCCGGCGGCGACACGCAGATCCAGGCGAACCTGCAGACGCTGCTCGCTCACCTGGCCTTCGGCCTGGACTTGCAGGATGCGGTGGAGGCCCCACGCCTCGTCACCCACAGTCACCCGGATTCCTTCGCGCCCCATGATGCGCGCCCCGGCCTCGTCACCGTCGAAGGGCGCTTCGACGATGCCACCGGCGATGCGCTGGCTGCGCGCGGTCACCGTGTCGAGCGGCTGGATGACTGGTCGCACTGGACAGGCGGCGTCTGCGCGGTCCGCAAGGACCTCGGGACGGGCGAGATCGAAGGCGCCGCCGACCCCCGGCGCATGAGCCGCGCGCTGGGCTGGTAGTCGAGCCCGCATATCTCACCAAGGTCACGGTCTGCGTCGCGCCCAGGCGTTCGATCCGCCAGGAGCGGGCCGAAGAGCGTATCAGGGAATACGGTTGAGGCCCGCGATGCCGCGGGCGGGCGCCTGGGCGCGACCCGAAGGGCGGCGCTCTCCGGCCGACAGTGTGCGTCACGGCGCTTGCCCGATGCCCCACATCGCGCTGCGCGCCGTTCCTACCCTGTCGGCCGGACAGCGCCGCGCAGGCCGTGACCTTGGTGAGATATGCGGGCTAAAGCGTCCGCCCGGACTCCTCGATCGGGATGTCGTTGGCCGAGAGGTCGAGCACGCTCTGCAGCCCGTCCGGCGCGAACTCCCAGTGCTCGTTGCCGTGGGTGCGGTACCACTGGCCGCTGTCGCGGTGGCGCCATTCGCTGACGAAGCGCACCGAGATCCGGTTCGCCCAGTAGCTCCAGAGCTCCTTCCTCAGCTTGTAGTGCTCCTGGATCGGCCAGCGCTCGCGCAGGAACGGCACGATGTTCTCCCGCCCGCCCACGAACGCGTCGCGGTAGCGCCAGCGCGTGTCCGCCGTGCAGGTCCGGGGGATCTCCTCTGCGACCCTGCGGTTCCACGCCTCCTCGAAGGCCTGGACCACGGCGCGGGCGCGGCCCTCGTCGAAGGGCGGCGCGATGGGGCCGGCGCTCACGGCGCTACCTCCTCCGGCACGCCCTATTCGGTCGGCAGCCGGAAGCCCATGTCGCGCTTGCCGCTCACGTCGTAGATCTCCGCCGAGTAGTGGGTGATGTCGCCGCGGATGTTGGCCGCGCTCAGCGCCGCCACCAGCGTGTCCATGTAGGGATGGGTGAAGTGCGCATCGAGCTCGGCCTGACCGTCCCACACCTCGAAGATGATCGCCCGGTTGGGCGCGGTGACGTCGATGGCCCAGTCGTAGATCTGGGCGCCGGGCTCCTTGCGCGAGTTCTCGATGGCATCCAGGACCTCTGCCTTGATGCGGTCGAACCCGCCGGGCACGAACTCGAAGACGACGGCGACGATCAGCATGGGGCGCTCTCCCTCATCCCTGGTTGCGCCGCCATTGTTGCACAGGCGCGGCAGCGGCGCCGTCGGGCCTTGCGTCGCGCGCAATGACGACGCAGAAACCCGCCCAGCCATGCTGACCCTCCGCAACATCGCCTGCCGCGTCGACGGGCGCCTCCTCTTCGCGGGCGTGACGGCGCAGATCGGCACCCGCCGCAGGCTCGGGCTGGTGGGCCGCAACGGTTGCGGCAAGACGACCCTGCTGCGCCTCATCGCCGGGCGGCTCCAGCCCGACGAGGGCGAGATCGCCCGCGCCCGCGGCCTCACGGTGAGGCTCGTGGATCAGGAGGTGCAGGGCGGTCCGGAATCGCCCCGCGCCGCCGTGCTCGCCGCGCACGAGGAACGCGCGGCCCTGGTCGCGGAAGCAGACGGCGCCGAGGGCGCGCGCCGCGCCGAGATCGAGGCGCGGCTTGCGGAGATCGGCGCGCACGCGGCACCGGCGCGGGCGGCGCGGCTTCTCGCCGGCCTCGGCATCGACGAGGCGATGCAGCAGGCGCCGCTCGCGGACCTCTCCGGCGGCTGGCGCATGCGTGTCGCGCTCGCCGCCGCCCTCTTCGCCGAGCCCGACCTGCTTCTGCTCGACGAGCCGACCAACCACCTCGATCTCGAAGCGGCCGCGTGGCTGGAATCCCACCTGAAGCGCTATCCCCGCGCGCTGGTCGTGGTGAGCCACGACCGCACCCTGCTCGATGCCGTGCCTGACGGCATCCTCCACATGGCCGGCCGCGGCCTGACCCACTACCCCGGCAACTACACACGCTTCGCGAAGAGCCACGCCGTGTCCCTCGCCGCCGCCAGCGCGCAGCAGGCGCGGATCGAGGCGAAGCGGCGCCAGCTCCAGGGCTTCGTCGACCGCTTCCGCTACAACGCAAGCAAGGCGCGCCAGGCGCAGAGCCGCATCAAGGCGCTGGCGAGGCTCGAAGACCTGCCGATCGCGGCTGACGAGCGAACGGCCGATCTGACCCTGCCTGAGCCTGCGACGCTCGCCCCGCCGCTGATGAGCCTCGCGGGCGTCGCGGTCGGCTACGCGCCGGGCCGGCCCGTGCTGCGCGGCCTGACCTTGCGGATCGATCCGGGCGAGCGGATCGCGCTCCTCGGCGCGAACGGCAACGGCAAGTCCACCTTCGCCAAGCTGCTGGCGAACCTGCTCGCGCCGGAGCGGGGCGCCGTGACACGCGCGCCCAGGCTCGCGGTCGGCTATTTCGCGCAGCACCAGATCGACATGCTCGAGCCTGCCGGCACGGCGTTCGGCCACCTCGCGCGCCTTATGCCCGATGCCCCGCCCGACCGCGTCCGCGCGCGCCTCGGCGCCTTCGGCTTCGGCGGCGAGAAGGCGGACGTGGCCGTCGCCGCGCTCTCCGGCGGGGAGAAGGCGCGGCTCAATCTCGCGCTCGTCTCCCACCGGGCGCCGCAACTGCTGGTGCTCGACGAGCCGACCAACCATCTCGACATCCAGAGCCGCCGCGCGCTGGTGGAAGCGCTCGACATCTACGACGGCGCGGTCGTCCTGATCACCCACGACATGCACCTCGTCCAGCTCGTGGCCGAGCGCCTGTGGCTGGTCCGGGGCGGCACGGTGCGCGCCTACGAGGGCGATCTCGCCGACTACCGCACCGAGATCCTCGGCAACGATGCCCCGCGGCGCGCGGGTCGCGAGCCGCGTCCGCCCTCGAAGCGCAGGGCGGAGCGCCAGGCCGCGGCAGCAGCCCGCGCCGAGCGGAAGCCCCTCAAGGATGCTGTGGCCGCAGCGGAGCAGGGGATCGCCCGCGCCCAGGCGGCGCAGCAATCCCTCCAGGCGGCGCTCGCCACGGCAGCCCAGGCGAACGATGCCGCGCGGATCGCCGCCCTGAGCAAAGAGCTGGCCGAGGCGAAGCGCGCCGAGGCTGCAGCCGAGAGCGACTGGCTCGCCGCGGCCGAAGCGCTCGAACGAGCCGGGCCAGGTTAGGGCGATTTCCTCCCTTTCGAGATCACTGCGGCTCCCGACCGACCCACCTCCCCCTGTCCCCCTCCTCCCAGGAGGAGGGGGAACGAATGCGGCGCCAGCCTTTTCTCCCTCTCCTCCCCGCCGGGGAGGAGAGGGCTGGGGAGAGGTGGGGGATTCTTTTCGGCCGCTCGGCAAGCAAGGACGCGAACGTGCGGCGACCGAATACGATTCAATCCGGTCGGATGGTGCTCTAGGCCGCCGCGCCCTCGGCGCGGCGCTCCAGTGCCGCGATGGCGTCGGCGGCGGTCACGGGCCGGCCTGCGTTGGTGAGCGCACGGATGAGCGTGAGCGCCGCCTCGTGGCCCTGCGGGCTGGTGCCGGCCACGCAGTCCTCCAGCACGTGCACCTTGTAATCGCGCTGGTAGGCGTCCCCCGTTGTCCACAGCACGCAGACGTCGCTGCAGACGCCGACGATGAGCAGCGTGTCGACGCCCAAGCGCCGCAGGTTCATGTCGAGCTCGGTGCCGACGAAGATGCTGAAGCGCCGCTTGAGGATGCGGATGTCGCCGGGCTCGGGCGCCAGCTCGTCGACTATCTCAAAGCCCGTCGTGCCCTCGATGCAGGGCGGCGCCGGCGGCTCTCCGGGCGCGGCACGGGGATGCTTGCCGGTGACCCAGCCGCTGCGCCCGTCCCAGAGCAGCCGCCCGCCGTCGAGCCCGTCGGCGCGGTGCACCTCCTGGCTGTAGACGATCGGCACCTGTGCGCGCCGGGCCGCGCTCACCACGCGGCCGATCCGCGTCACCATCCGCTCCGCCCCGATCGCATACGAGCCCGCGTCGTGGTCGACGAAGTCGTTCTGCATGTCGACGACTGCGAGCGCCGGCTGTCCCAAATTCAGCTCGTCCATCGGTGCGCGGTCCGGTCAGTTCGGCGCGTGCATGGCGCGGCGCAGCGAGTCCAGCAGATCCGGGTCGAGCGGGTCGAGCGGGCGGCCTGCGATCTCCTCCGCCGCCGCCCACACCTGGGGCAGGTGCGCCACCATGCTCGTCCGCCCGGCGCGGCTGCGCACGACGTACTGGTTGTTGGCCCAGTCCGACGCCTCGCAGCCGTAGTGGTCGAGGATCCGGTTGACCAGCGCGACGCGGCGCAGCCGGCCGAGGTAGCGTGCACGCCCGCTCTCGGCCTCCGCCGTCCGCCCGGAGTCGCTGCCGGCCTCGGTCCAGTGGGTGCTGCCGTCCGCCATCATCGCGCAGAAGGCGCACATGGCGCGGCCCCGCCCGAGCCCCGCGGGCCTGCGCTCACGCGGCCAGCGGATAGGCCTCGAACGAGGACCGGCAGGGCTGGGTGTCGGTGATGTGGAGCGTCCGCTGCTTCAGCGAGATCACGACCGAATGGTTGGTCTCCAGCCGCAGGTTCTCCGGCTCGTCCTCGTCGTAGTGCGCGCAGATCGAATGCGGATGGGCGAAGTGGTCGGCCATGGCCTCCCCGATCGCCGGCACGTCGAGTTCCTGCGACTGCCGCAGCAGCCTCTCCAGGCGCACGTGGCGGTACATGGTGTTGGGCCAGAGCTTCACCACCTCCGATTCCACGTCGAGCGCGCAGAAGTGGTTGGAGTGGGTGAGCAGCCCGTCGTCGGGGTAGATGAAGGCCTCCTTGTCGGGGCTCGTCTCGATGTCGATGGCGATGCCGTCCTCGTGCCCGATGATGAAGTTCATGGAGACCGTGCGGTTGGTGCCGCAGATCGCGAGGATCGCCTCCTGCATGTTGCGGGCGTTCAGGATGTCCCGCACCCGCATGCGGAAGGGCTTCTCGTATTCGTAAGTGCCGTCCTCCGTCGTCATCATGGCGTTGATGCAGACGCCGATGCCGTGCTCGTTCACGCCCTGCATGCCGCCGATGGTGCCGACCTCGCCGATGTGGATGAAGTCCGGCCCGTCGTCGCGCGTCACCCGGGAGACCGCGGTGTTGATGTCGCGCACCCAGTCCCAGTTCTGCCCGATCACGGTGTCGCCGTTCTTCGAGCGCTCGGGCAGCACCGCGAACGAGGTGCAGCCGTCCGCCCCGGCGGGCGGGCCGCCGGCCTGCGCCTTGCCCTTCATCATGCCGACGAGCAGCTCGTAGCGGACGTTGAGCAGCGTGATCTCCTCCAGGCTCCGGCCCGAGCCCTCGACCACGCCGTCGATCTCCTCCCAGAAGATCGGATCCCTGGGGCGGAGCGCCTCGGCCCACGTCGCGGACTCGGCCATCAGCACGTCCTTCTCGAAGCCGAGGAGCTGGAAGCGCTTGAGGTAGCGGTCGAGGTTCTGGTCGATCTCGCCTGCCAGGATCTCGCCGTGGGCACGGCCGCGATCCCTGGGATCGCCCGTCAGGTTCAGCACCGGCTTGGTCATCGCTCGCCTCCCCGCGGCCGCCGCCGGCCGCGCATCCCTTGCACCGACCCTTTGGCCGAGCGTAGCGCGCGCGCACGGCTGAGAGAAGGCGGAAAAGGCGGCCCGCCGCGCCATCGCGCGCTATCATCGCCGCAGACCGCGATGCTGCGAGAGAGGGAGGCGAGACGATGGGCACGGCAAAGGACATCCAGGTTTGCTTCAATCCGCACTTCGATGCGGTTTCGCTCTGGATCGGATCGTTCGGCGGCGCCGATTCCCCCTGCGACATCTCGCGCGGCGTCTTCGCCGCACGCCAGGGGGTGCCGCGCATCCTGGAGATGTTCGCCCGCTACGGCATCAGGACGACCTGGGACATCACCGGCCATTCCATCGAGAGCTTCCCGCGGGAGGCGGAGATGGTGGCGAAGCAGGGCCACGAGATCGGCGTCCACGGCTACACCCACGAGAACCCGCTCGCCATGTCCCGCCAGCAGGAGGTCGACGTCCTCGACAGGTGCGTGGAGCTGGTGACCGATCTCAGCGGCGTGCGGCCCACCGGCTACGTGGCGCCGTGGTGGGAGCTCAGCCCCAACACCATCGACCTGCTGACCGAGCGCGGCTTCACCTACGACAGCAGCCTCATGGAGGACGACTACTCCCCCTACTACCTGCGCAAGGGCGACCGCTGGACCAAGATCGACTACAGCAGGGACGCGGCCGAGTGGATGAAGCCCTGGGTGCCGGGCGAGCCGGTCGACCTCGTCGAGCTGCCGGCGAGCTGGTACCTCGACGACGCGCCGCCCATGATGTTCGTCAAGACCTTCCCCAACAGCCACGGCTGGGTGAACCCGCGCGACATCGAGGAGATCTGGCGCGACCAGTTCGACTGGATCTACCGCCACTACGACTACGCCATCTACTGCTGCGTGATCCATCCCGACTGCGCCGGCAAGCCGCAGGTGCTGATGATGGTGGAGCGGCTGATCGACCACATCATGGCGCACTCCGGCGTGCGCATGGTGACCAAGGGGGAGATGGCGGCGGACTTCAAGCGCCGCCAGCCGTTCAACGGCGCGGGCGGGGCGGACCCCGCAGGCGCGCAGGCTCAGGCGCCGAGCACGCCGTAGTCGCCGTCCACGATCAGGCGGATGGAGACGTAGAGCCCGAGCAGCGCGAACAGCACCCACGGGCAGTTCATCGCATAGATGTAGATGCACCTCTCGCGCCGGCTGAGCCGCGCCTGCCGCCCGGCCACGAAGAAGCTCACCCAGTAGACCGAGGTCATGTAGGCGAGCTGCCAGAACAGCATCGTCCCGATGATGCCCGCCACCAGCGCCGGCATCAGGTCGGCCGTATAGGCGGCCCAGAGGATCAGCGTCGGGATCGGCGTCGCGAAGCCGTTGGCGATGTCGACGTTGAAGCCGTAGGTGCGCCGGTCGGCGTAGGAGCCGTCGTACCGGGCGTAAGCAGCCCACACGTCCGCCCAGAGCGCGGGCGAGGCGATCCGCGCCAGCGGAACCCTCTGGCGAAGGAACTCCACCGCCGGGGTCCGGCCCGTCTCGCGCTGCCGCTCCCGCCAGTATGCGGCCCGCGCCGCGACGTCGTCCCGCCTGAGGAAGAGGCAGATCTCCCAGTAGCAGATCACCAGATTGACCGCGAAGAAGAGGCTGAGCAGGACATGGATCGCATCGAAGTCGCCCCGCACCCCGTAGCGCGCGCCGATGCCGCCCGCCGCCAGGAGCGCGACGGTCGAGAGCGCCAGCACCGCGGCGGGTACGCCGGCCCGGCGCGCGCCCTCTGCCGGGTGCGCTCCATCCGCTCGCTGCCCGCTCATGTGCCCCGGTCGGCGCCGGCTCGGGCCGGGCCCGTCTCAGGAGCCCGCGGCCTCCGTCAGCCACGCGAGGCACTGGCGCCAGAGGCGACCGTAGCCCGCCCACGCGACGAAATCGGGCGGGCACCAGTGCGGGCCGATGTCCGACGTCCAGGCGATCGCGCGGCCCTTGCCGTAGGCGCCCGTCGCCAGCAGGGGATGACCGCCGGCTTCGTCCGGGACCTTCAGCAGCAGCTCCGCCCCCTCCTTCAGCGCGACCTCGTTGTAGCCCAGCAGCAGCGGCCACTCGGCGCCGAGGCCGTCCAGGATCGGGTGGGCGCCAGACCCCTGAACCTCCGCCCGGAATCCCTCCGGCACCTCGACGCGGTCGTCCCAGGGAAGGATCGTCACGGGCAGCACGTCCTCGACCGGCGTTCCCCGGTAGCGCGCGCCCGCGTTGATGCCCTGGAAGCTGTAGTAGCCGCCGACCATCATCAGGCCTCTGCCTTCGCCCACGTAGTCGCGGATGAGCTTGAGCCGGTTCGGCGTGGGCTTGCTGTCGATCCACGTATCGGGATGCAGGAGGAGGGTGTTGGCGCCGATGTCGCTGAGGATGACGGCGTCGTATTCCCGCAAGCCCGCGAGGGTCGAGGGAAAGTGCGTCTGCGCCTCGTGCGCCGGCATGTAGGTGAGCGCGAAGTCGCTGTCGGCCAGCGCGTCGGCCAGCGCATCCGCGCCGCGATGAAAGGTGACCGTGGGAAACTGGTCGAAGCCCTTCACGTGCGTCGCCGTCGTCACCCACGATTCGCCCGCCAGCAGAATCTTCGATCGCGCCATGGCGCACTCCTCGCCCGCTCTTTGCCGCGCCGGCCCGGCCACGCGCGCCGGGCGGTCCGGCCCGAATGCTAGTTCATGCCCGGCCCCGCCTCCAGCGGCATGTCGCTCGCGCCCGAAGGGTCGCGAGCGCGACAAAAAGAGTCACCCGCCCGGGACCGGCCGTATTCCGGAATTCGCCGGAATGGAGCGTTAATGCGGCCTATACCGGCCTATACCGGTCCATAATGGCACATAGTGGCACAAACTGGCACAAACTGGCCCGGCGCAAGCGGTCCAAAGTGGCTCATGGCGGCTCAAGCCGGCCCGGCTCGGAGGCGCTGCCATCGGGCGACCCGTGTCGGTAGTCCGGCTCCCCGAAGCCCCAATAGCCCTCGACGGCGGCGCGGATGTGGTTGATGGCATCGACGGAGAGGCCCTTCGCCTGCTCCTCGGGGGACCGGGGCCAGCCCGGGAGTGGCGTGACACCGCGTGCAGCCGCGCCCTGGCGGTCCGCGCCGCTCCTGCCGGCGCCCTCGATGCGCTGCATGGCGAGCGCCAGCGTGGCGATCTGATCGACGTCCGGCGGCTTCTCTTCTCTGTCGAGGACGGTGGCGGCGCGCATGGCGAGAGACCTGAGCGTCTCAAGCGCTTGCCGCCCGCTTTCGCCCTCGGGCTGTCCGCCGAGCGACGTGCGCCGGAAATCGGCGAGCGCCGCTTCCTCACGCCAGCGCCGCAGCATTTCGCGTCGCGGCCTGACGTAGCGGTTGACGGCCGAGCGCGAGCAGCGGCCGCCCTCCGCGCGCATGCGGCGCACGATCTCGTCGATGGTGGCGCCCTCGACGATCGCCTCGTGGACGACCGCCAGTATCGGCGGCGGCAGCAGCTCGACGGTCGAGCGCCGCGCCATCAGCCGCCTCTCCCGCGCCCGTCCGGCCCGGCCGCCCCGCCGGCCTGATGATCCGCGCACCGCATCCCCAAACCCTGCCCCCACCCGCCCGCCCCGTCCACCGCACCATGGTCCGGGTCCATCGTGCGGGGCTGAAAGGTCCCGCGCGCGTCAGACAGGGCGCCTGCCCTCAGATACCCAGGTACTCGTCCACGATGGCCTGGTCGGAGAGCTGGTCGGGCGCGATGGTGGCGACGATGGCGCCCTTCTGCATGATGAGCACCCGCTCCGCCAGCGCCTGGATGAAGCGGAGGTTCTGCTCCACCAGCAGCACCGTGAGGTCGAGCGCCGCGGCAAGCTCGGCGAGCTTCGCCTGGATCTGGTCGACGATCGAGGGCTGGATGCCCTCGGTGGGCTCGTCGAGCAGCACGAGGCGCGGGCGGCCGGCGAGGCAGCGGGCGAGCGCCAGGATCTGCTGCTCGCCGCCGGAGAGCGCGCGCCCCGGCCGCTCCAGCAGCCCCTCCAGCAGCGGGAAATACTCCAGCAGCTCCGGCACGGCGCTCTGGCCGCGGCGCACGATCTCGCCCATGCGCAGGTTGTCCATGACGCTGAGCTGCGGATAGATGTCGCGGCCCTGCGGCACGTAGCCGATGCCAAGCCGCGCGCGCCGGTGCATGGCAAGCCGGGTGATGTCCTCGTCCTCGAAGCGGATGCTCCCGCCGGTGGCGCGGATCTCCCCCATCAGCGTGCGCAAGAGCGTCGTCTTGCCCATGCCGTTGTGGCCGAGCACGCCCACGATCTCGCCGCGCGCGATGGAGAAATCGATCCCGTTCAGGATCGGGATGCGGCCGTAGCCGGCGCCCAGGCCTTCCACATCAAGCAAGGCCCGAAGTCCCCAGGTAGACCTCGCGCACGGCCTGGTTGGCCTGGATGCGCGCCATGGTGTCCTCGGCCAGGATGCGGCCCTGGTGGAAGACGGTGACGACATCGGCGATCTGGCGGATGAACTGCATGTCGTGCTCGACCACGACGATGGTGGTGGTCCGGTTCACCTCGCGGATCAGCGCCGCCGTGCGGTTGGTCTCCTCGATGCTCATGCCCGCCGTCGGCTCGTCGAGCAGGATGATCTCGGGCTCGAGCGCCATCACCATGCCGAACTCGACCCACTGGCGCTGGCCGTGGGCCAAAGCGCCCAGCATCTGCCAGCGGATGTCGCCGAGATCGAGCCGGGCGAGCGTCTCGTCCACCTTGGTGCGCGCGGCCCGCGCGCCGTGGCGGAAGCGCGCCGCCAGCCACAGGTTCTCGTCCACGGTGATCCCGTCGTAGACGTCCGGCACCTGGTTCTTGATGCCGATGCCGAGCCGCGAGATCTCGTGCGGGTGCGCGCGGCTGATGTCGCGGCCCTCGAACAGCACCTGCCCGCTCGACGGCCTGATCTGGGCGGTGAGCATCTTGAAGAAGGTGCTTTTGCCGGCGCCGTTCGGGCCGATCAGGCAGCGGAGCTCGCCCCGCGTGAGCGAGAAGTCCACGCCCGCGATCGCGCTCACGCCGCCGAAGCGCTTCTCCAGCGCCTTCGTCTCCAGGATGACGCCCGGCTCGCGCGCAGCCTCGCTCACGGCCGGCCCCCCTCACGCCCTCTCCGGTGCGGCCGGGGCCTGCGCCCCGTCAACATCCGGGCGTCCGCTGCGATCTCCCCCAGCCGCCGCCGGATCGACGCGCGGTCCTGCCAGAGGCCCGGCAGGGAGCCGATGCTCGGCACCAGGCCCCGCTGGAAGACGAGGACGAAGAGGATCAGCACCGCGCCCAGCACCAGCGTGACCTGGCCCACGCCCTGCGTGCCGAGCCAGCCCTTGAAGTGCTCGATGGCGAAGACGCCCGCGATCGGCCCGATCAGCGTGCCCTTGCCGCCCACCAGCACCCACATGATGACGTCCGCAGCCCGCCCCAGGCTGAACATCTCCGGGTGCGCCAGCGGGATCGAGATGGCGTAGAGCGCGCCGCCGAGCCCGGCCACGCCGCCCGCCAGCATGAAGGCCGCGAGCTTGTAGCGCCGCGTGTCGTAGCCCAGCAGCTCGGTCCTGCGCTCGTTCTCGCGGATACCGACCAGCACCCGGCCGAAGGGCGTGGTCAGGATCATCCGGAGCCCGATGTAGACCAGGATCATGAGCACGGCGCCGACCCAGAAGAACCAGTTGATGTCGAGCTGCACGCTCGGGTTCCACGGCACGTCGAGCTGCGGCACGGTGGGGATGCCGTTCTGCCCGTTCAGCCGCACCTTGCCGATGACGTACTGATCGCCCGAGGTGGCGCGGATGCCCTTCTCCAGGATCAGCGTGAAGACCAGGGTGATGACGCTGAGATAGATCTCGCTGATGCGGCCGTAGATCATGAAGTAGCCGAGGATGCCGGCACCCGCCGCGCCGAGCGCCACGGCGAAGAAGACCGAGCCCGTGGTCTCGCCCGTGTTCAGCGCCAGCACGGTGAAGCCGTAGCCGCCGAGGCCGAAGAACGCCGTCTGCCCGAAGCTCAGGATCCCGCTGAAGCCCCAGAGGAAGCCCATGCTGAGCGCCAGCATCGCCATCCCGAAGAAGCGCGACATCTCCAGGATGACGAATATCTCCAGGTGGAAGGGCATGGTGATGAAGAAGGCCGCGAGCGCTGCGATGAACGCCCACCACCACCACCTGGGCTTCTCGCTCGAGTGCTGCATGGCGATGACGCCGCGGATCATCGCTCAGACGCCCCGCGTCATGCGCCCGGTGATCCCGAGCGGCAGCAGCCGCAGCAGGATGATGGCGACGAAGAGCACCGTCATCTCGCCGATCACCGAGCTGGAGACGGTGGCGACGATGCCGTCGATGGTGCTGAAGAGGCTGGACGCGCTCACCGTGCCGATCAGCGGCAGATGGCCGCCGGTGATGACCGTGATGAAGGCCTTGGCGACGTAGACGATGCCGAGCGTGGGATAGGCGCCGACGATGGGCGCCAGCACCGCGCCGGCGAGCCCGGTGAGCGCCGAGCCGAAGGCGAAGGTCAGCATGTAGACGAGGCTGCGGTTGACGCCCAGTGCCGCGGAGATATTCGGGTTCTGCATGGTGCCGCGCACGATCAGCCCGAAGCGGGTGAAGCGCCAGAAGGCGTAGACCGCCCCCAGCAGGGCCACGGCGATCGCCATCATCACGAGGCCGTAGATGGGGAACCCGAAGGCGCCCACCTGCACGTTGCCGAGCGGTGCCGCCACGCTCTCGGTCTGCGGCCCGAAGATCGTGGTGACCCCGCCCACCAGCAGCAGGCTGAGCCCCCAGGTGGCGAGCAGCGTGTCGATGATGCGGCCGTAGAGCCACTGGATGATGAAGCGCTCGACGATGATGCCGAAGAGGCCGACGGCGAGCGCCGCCAGAATGAACGAGAGCCAGAGGTTGATTCCGGCCTGGTTGGCCAGCGTGCAGAAGTAGGCGCCGAGCATGAGGAACTCGCCCTGCGCCAGGTTGATGACCCGCATCATCCCGAAGATGACCGCGAGCCCGAGGCTGATCAGGATGAAGATCGAGAACGAAAAGCCGATCTGGAAGAGATAGTTGGCGACCTGATCCACCGCTCACTCCCGCCGCCCCGGCAAGGCCGGCCGGGCCGGGACACGCATCCGCGAACGAAAGGCCCTCCGCCGGCGGCGGTCCATGCCGCCGGCGGAGCCTGCGTCCGGGCTACGAAACCGTCGTCGTGACGCCGCGTCCCCTACTCGACCTCGACCTCGTACTGGGTCTTGTCGTCCGGGTTCGCGTGCAGATCGCAGACCTGCTGCGTGTCCAGCGGCGGGCGCTGCGAGAACGAGCGGATCACGTCGAAGGTCTGGCTCATGTTGCCGCGCACGATGTGGATGTCCATGGTCGTGTGGTTGGTCTGCCCGTCGACCGTGTACTGGCCGCCCGCGCCGGCGACGCTGACGTTGCTCGACGCCAGCGCCTCGATCACCGCGTCGGAGCTGGCGTCGCCCGCTTGCCGCACCGCCTCGGCCCAGACCTTGACGCCCCGCTCGCCATACTCGCCGTACTCGCCCACGTAGCCCGTATCGCCCGTGTAGGCGTGGAAGCGGCTCACGAAGTCCCTGGCCGCATCGGTGTCGAGGTCGTCCACGAAGGAGGTGGCGAGGATGATGCCGTTGCCCTCCTCCGGGCTGAGCTGGGTGTGCTCCAGCCCTACGCCGTAGGAGCCCGATGCCAGCATCATGTTGTCCTTGCCGATGGAGGCCTCGAACTGGCGGTAGAAGGCGATGTGGGCGCCGCCCACCAGCGCCGACATGACCACGTCAGGCTTCGCCGCCTGGATGCGCGAGATCGCCGGCTGGAAGTTGGTGACGTCGAGCGGGAAGAACTCGACCGCCAGATCCTCGCCGCCGTTGTCGCGGGTGAACTTCTGCATCCACTTGGACGTGATGTGGCCGTAGTTGTAGTCGGCGGCCAGGATGTAGGTGCGCTTGCCGCCAAGCTCGTTCACCACGTAGTCGAAGAGCGGCTCGAGCTGCTGCGCCGGCACCATGCCGGTGGAGACGTGGCGGCGGTCGCAGACGCCCCCTTCGTAGAGGGAGTTGTAGAAGAGCAGCCCCTTGAAGCGGTTGACGATGGGGCGCATCACCTCGCGCGAGGAGCTGGTGATGCCGCCGTGCACCACCACGCACTTGTCCTTGACCAGCGCCTCGGTGACGTACTGCGAGTTGTACTGGCCGTCGGACTGGGAATCGTAGAACACCAGCTCCAGCGGCCGGCCCAGCAGGCCGCCGGCGGCGTTGATCTCGTCCACCGCCATCGCCGTCGCCTGGATCTGCTTCAGGCTGTAGATGTTGAGGATGCCGGTGCGGTCGAGGATGTTGCCGACCTTGATCGGATCCTCGGCGGCGATGCCGGCCCGTCGCAGAACATGAGGCAGGCTGGCGAAGGCCAGCGCGCCGGATGCGGCTTGGAAAAACTGTCTGCGGCTCAGTCTCATGGTCTGCTCCCTGCGGGTTGTCCGGGCGGCCTCACGCCACCGGTCGATGGTCGTACGGGCGGGCATCATAATTGCAGCAATGCCGCCCGTTCAACAGACGCTTGGCGGTTCAGATCGTCTCGACCAGCGCGAGGCTCTCTTCCGCCATCGCGGCGATGAAGCGGGTCATCTTCTTCCTGAGCCGGGGCAGGTCGCGGGAGCGCGCGACCGTCGCCTCGTTCATGTAGAGGCGGCGGTTGACCTCGATCTGCAGCGCGTGGACGCGCTTGCCCGGCTGGCCGTAGTGCGCGGTGGTGAAGGCGCCGGCGTAGGGCTCGTTGCGCCGGACCGAGAAGCCGAGATCGCGGAGGATGCGCTCCGCGGCCTCGACCACGGCGGGCGTGCACGACGCGCCGAAGCGGTCGCCCAGCACGATGTCCGGGCGGGGCGTGCCGCGGTCCCGGTCCGTCGGCCCGCCCACCGAGGGCATCGAGTGGCAGTCGAGCAGGAAGGCCGCGCCGAAGTCCCTGAGCGTCGCCTCGATCAGCCCTTCGAGCGCCCGGTGGTAGGGCCGATAGAGCGTCTCGATGCGCCGCTCGGCCTCGGCGTAGGACATCTTGCCCGCGTAGATCTCGGCGCCGGAGGCCACCATGCGCGCGATGGTGCCGAAGCCCGCGCGCACGCGGTCGGAGCGCGTCTTCACGTGCCCCGGCAGCGGCTCCGAGAACATCTCCGGGTCCAGCTCGTAGGGCTCGCGGTTCGGGTCCAGGTAGGCGCGGGGGTAGAGCGCGCGGAGGAGCGGCGCGCCGCTCTCGGGCGCGCCCGCGAAGATCTCGTCGACGAAGCTGTCCTCGGAGCGGCGCAAGCTCTTCTCGTCGAGCCGCGAGCTTGCGATGAACGCGGGGTCGTAATCCGTGCCGCTGTGGGGGGAGGCGAAGATGAGCGGCGCCGTCTGGCGGGCCGGCAGGCGGACGTCGATGACCCCGTTGACCACCTCCGGCGGGGTCGCTTCGCGGCGTCGCCGGGCGTTTGGTCGTCCTCGGCTCATCCCTCGCGGTTTAGACCAAAAGGCCGGCCCTGTCATCCGCGCGCCCGGCCTTGCCAACGCCGCGCACGCGGTGGCAATCTCGCGCGTTGCGGCACGGGCGCTTAGCTCAGGGGGAGAGCGCTTGCTTGACATGCAAGAGGTCGATGGTTCAAATCCATCAGCGCCCACCACGCCGCCGCTCCCGCTCGCGAGCACGGGCTGAACGGCCGGCGCCAGCCGCCCCGTCCCGCCCCTCCATGCCGTCCCACCCGCCAGACCGGACCGCGCGCCGCGCCGGGCTGCGCCTGCGCGCGCCATGAGCTGGTCGCTCCACGAGCTGCGCCAGAGCAAGCTCCTGCTGCCGACGGTGCTGCTGCTGCTCGGCGGCATCTCCTACGGCAGCCTCTTCACGGCCAACAAGATCGCCATCGATGCGGGCTTCCCCTTCATCGCCTACTCGTTCTGGCAGGCGCTGTTCGCGGGCGCGGTGACGCTGGCGCTCGCCGCGATCTTCTCCCGGCTGCCGTCGCTCCGGCGGGAGAACCTGCGGGTCTTCGCCCTCGTCGCGGTCTTCGGCTTCCTCGGCCCGCTGCTCGTCGTCACCTACGTGGCCGACCGCCTGCCCCCGGCGGTGCTCACGCTTTGCGCCGCCCTCATCCCGGCGGCCACCTACTCGCTCACCCTCGTGCTCCGGTTCGACCGCTTCCGCTGGCTCAGCGTCGCCGGCGTGCTCCTGGGCTTCGGCGGGATCCTGCTCATCGTCCTGCCCACGGGCAGCCTGCCGGAGGCGGGCGCCTGGGTGTGGGTGCTGTTCTCGCTGCTGATGCCGCTGTCGGCGGCGGTGAACAACGTGGCCGGCGCGCGCTTCTCGCCAGTGGGCGTGAGCGCGTTCGCGCTCTGCGGCGGCATGATGATCACGGCGGCTCTCCTGCTGCTGATCGTGATGCTCGCCCAGGGCGAGTTCTTCCTGCCGACCGACGCCGCCTCCTCCGGCCTCTGGGGGCTGCTCTGGGCCACCGCCGGGCAGGCGATCACCTATAGCTGCTTCTTCGAGATCGTGCGCCGCGCCGGCGCTCTCTTCTTCGCGCAGCTCAACTACGTCGTCGTGGCCGCCGGCATCTTCTGGGCCAGCATCTTCTTCGGCGCGGCGCTCAGCCACTGGGTCTGGGCCGCGGTCGCGGTGCTGGTGCTGAGCCTAGTCCTCATCAACGCCGGCACGGCGCGGGGGCTGCGCGATCAGGCGGCCCGCTACGAGGCCGAGCGGTCGGACCAATAGCGTCGATAAGTTCTTGCCGCGCCACGCAAATCGGCCTATCAACCGCGAGCATTCGAGCGACGACGGCGAACCATGGCGTTCGGCCTCCTGAAATACGGCCTCTCCCGGCGGCGGCCGGTGAAGCGCTTCCTGGGCGCGCGGCCTGAGCTTCGGCCCAGCTACGACGTGGCGATCATCGGCGGCGGCGGCCACGGACTCGCGGCCGCCTACTACCTCGCGGCCCGCCACGGCATCCGCAACGTCGCCGTGTTCGACAAGGGCTACCTCGGCGGCGGCAACACCGGGCGCAACACGGCGATCATCCGCTCGAATTATCTGACGCCGGAGGGCGTCGAGTTCTACGAGGAGTCGATGCGGCTCTACCGGGGCCTCAGCGAGGAGCTCGACTACAACATCCTCTATTCGGAGCGCGGGCACTTCACGCTGGCGCATTCCGACGCGGCCATGCGCACCTCGCGCTGGCGGGCCGAGGTGAACAAGCATCTCGGCGTCGATTCCGAGGTGGTGGGGCGGGACGAGCTGGCCCGCCTAGTGCCGCTGCTCAACATGTCCGAAGACGTCCGCCACCCGGTGCTCGGCGCCCTCTACCACCCGCCGGGCGCGCTCGCCCGCCACGACGCGGTCGCCTGGGGCTACGCCGGCCGCGCCCAGGAGCTGGGCGTCGAGATCCACCAGGAGACCGAGGTCACAGGCATCAGGATCGAGAATGGCCGGGTCACCGGGCTCGAGACCACCCGCGGGCCCATCGCCTGCGGCAAGGCGATGCAGGCGGTGGCCGGGCTCAGCGGCCAGGTCGCCGGGCTCGCGGGCTTCACGCTGCCGATCCGCACCGTGCCGCTGCAGGCCTGCGTCTCGCTGCCCCTCAAACCCTTCCTCGACCCGATCATCGTCTCGGGCAGCCTGCACGTCTACATCTCGCAGTCGGACCGGGGCGAGCTGGTGATGGGCGGCGCGACCGACCCCTACCCGCGCTACCAGACCTCGTCGACCCTCGACTTCATGGAGGGGCTGATGGCGCACATCCTGGAGCTCTTCCCCTTCATGGGCGACGTGCCGGTGCTGCGCCAGTGGGCCGGCATGACCGACATGACGCCGGACTTCGCGCCGGTCATGGGGCTCACTCCGGTCGAGAACTACTACATCGATTCAGGCTGGGGCACCTGGGGCTTCAAGGCGACGCCGGTCTGCGGCGCCACGATGGCGGAGATGATCGCAACCGGCCGCGTACCCGAGCTGATCGAGACCTTCCGCCTCGACCGCTTCCGCGACTTCTCGCTGCTGGGCGAGAAGGGCGCGGCCTCGGTCGGGCACTAGGGGCAGGGGCCGCGCTGCCATGAAGATCATGCCGTGTCCGCTCAACGGGCCGCGCAACATCCAGGAGTTCGTCTGCGCCGGCCCGGTGGAGCCGCATCCCGACCCCAACCGGTGCACGGACGACGAGTGGGCCGCCTACGTCTGGCTGGAGGAGAACGTGGCCGGCGTGGTGCGCGAGTGGTGGTGCCACGTCGCCACCTCCTACTGGTTCATCGCCGAGCGCAACACGGTGACCGACGAGATCCTCGCCACCTATCCGGCCAGCCGGGTTTTCTCGGAGCGCGTCGACTTCGAGCCCCTGCCGCCGCCGCCCGAGGCGCCCGAGGCCAAGCCGGAGCCGCCGAAGGAGGCCGCCCCGCCGCCGCCGGAGACGCCGGCTCCACCTGCCGAGGCGGCGCCCGCCGAGACCGCGCGGGACGCGCCGGCAGAGGAGACCGCCGCGCCCGAGCCCGACCCGACGCCGGCGGAGCCCACGCCCGAAACCTCCGCACCTGCCGAGGAGGCTGCCGCACCTGAGGAGGCCGCGCCGGCCGAGGAAGCCCCTGCGGACGACACTCCGGCGGACGAGGCGCCTGCCGACGACACGGCGTCCCGCGAGCCCAGGGATCCCGCCACATGATGGCGCGCCTGCCGGAGCCCGCCGGCCTCCTCCTCGACCGCACGGAGCCCGTCGCCTTCAGCTTCGAGGGCAGGCGGTACGAGGGCTACCGCGGCGACACGGTGGCGAGCGCGCTGGCGGCGAACGACGTCTCCGTGCTATCGCGCTCCTTCAAGTATCACCGCCCGCGCGGCATCCACTCGCTCTCCGGCCTCGATGCCAACACGCTGGTGCAGGTGGGCCCCGCGCCCAACCGCTTCGCCGACCGCGTGCCGCTGGCCCCGGATCTGGACGTCATGGGCCAGAACTACTGGGGCACGCTCAGGCACGACCGCCTCGCGGTGTTCGGCCTGCTGCACCGCTTCTTCCCCGTGGGCTTCTACTACAAGGCGTTCTACAAGCCGCGCTGGACCTGGCCGCTCTGGGCCAAGATGATCCGCCGGATTGCCGGACTCGGTACCGTCGACACCAACGCCCCGCACGGCTATTTCGACAAGCAGTACCTCTTCTGCGACGTGCTCGTGGTGGGCGGCGGCGCGGCGGGACTCGCTGCGGCAGCCGAGGCGGCGAAGGCCGGCGCGGACGTCGTGCTCGTGGACGAGAACGCGGCGCTCGGCGGCGGGCTTCTCTACGGCCGCGCGGACGCCGGCGGAATCCGCGCCGCGGAGGAGCGCGCCCGGCTCGTCGGCGCGGTCGAGGGCTCCGGGCGCATCTCGGTGATGACCGGGACCGCGTGCCTCGGCCGCTACGCCGACAACTGGCTGCCCCTGGTGCGCGGCAACCGCCTCTACAAGCTCCGAGCCAAGGCGCTGGTGGTGGCCACCGGCAGCCTCGAGCAGCCGCTGGTCTTCCGCAACAACGACCTGCCGGGCGTCATGCTGGGCTCGGCCGCGCAGCGCCTGATCAAGCTCTATGGCGTGAAGCCGGGCCGCCGCGCCGTGGTGGCCACGGTGAACGACGCGGGCTACGGCGCCGCGCTCGACCTGCTTGACGCGGGCGTCGAGGTGGCGGCCGTGGTCGACCTCCGCATGGAGGCGCAGCGCACCGCGATGAGCGACACGCTGGCCGCCCGCCGGGTGCCGATTCACGCCGCGTCCGCGCCGTGGGAGGCCGTGCCCCAGCGCAAGGGGCCCCGGCTCGCCCGCGTGCGCGTCGCGCGGATCGAGGCCGACGGCGTCTGCGCGCCCTCCGTCGACAGCTTCAGCTGCGACCTCCTGGTCGTGAGCGGCGGCCAGACACCGGCGGCAGCACTGCTGCGCCAGGCCGGCGCCACCTTCGCCTACGACAGCGCGCGCCATGCGACGACCGTGGCCGAGCTACCGCCGGGCGTCTTCGCCGCGGGCGAGGTGGCCGGTACCTTCGCCCTCGATGCGGCGATGGCGGAGGGCCGCCGCGCCGGCTGGCAGGCGGCCCGGGCGTGCGGCCACGACGCCGGGCCTGAGCCCGACGCGCCTGCCGCGAGCGAGCGGGCAGGCGCGGGCGCCGCGTGGCCGATCTTCCCCCATCCCGACCACAAGGCCTTCGTCGACCTCGACGAGGACGTGCAGGTCCACGACCTCGAGGACGCCATCGCCGAGGGCTACGACCACGTCGAGCTGCTCAAGCGCTTCACCACCAACGGCATGGGGCCCTCGCAAGGGCGGCATTCGTCGCTCAACGCGGTGCGCATTCTGGCCCGGGCCAAGTCGCGGAGCGTGGACGAGACCGGCGTCACCACGGTGCGCCAGCCCATCGTGCCGGTCACCATGGGCCATCTCGCGGGCCGCAGCTTCGAGCCGGTGCGCTACACGGCGATGCATTTCCGCCATCTGGAGGCCGGCGCCACCATGATGCCGGCAGGGCTCTGGCTCCGGCCCGAGTTCTACGGCGACAAGGCCAGGCGCCAGGCGCTGATCCGGGAGGAGGCCAAGAACGTCCGCGACAACGTGGGCATCATCGATGTCTCCACCTTGGGCGGGCTCGACGTGCGGGGGCCGGACGCGGCCGAGTTCATGAACCGCATGTACACCTTCGCCTACCTCAAGCAGCCGGTGGGCCGCTCGCGCTACGTGCTGATGACCGACCTCGGTGGCGTGGTGGTGGACGACGGCGTCGCCTGCCGCATGCACGAGGACCACTTCTACGTCACCGCGACGACCTCGGGCGTCGACAACGTCTACCGCGAGATGCTCTGGTACAACGCCCAGTGGCGGCTCAAGGTCGACGTGACCAACGTCACCGCGGCGCTCGCCGGCGTCAACATCGCGGGCCCCAACTGTCGCGCGGTGCTGGAGACGCTCTGCGACGACGTCGACCTCTCGCCCGAGGGCTTCCCCTACATGGGCGTGCGCGAGGGCCATGTCGCCGGCATCCCGACGCTCTTTCTCCGCGTCGGCTTCGTCGGCGAGCTGGGCTACGAGCTGCACGTGCCGTCGAGCCAGGGCGAGGCGCTCTGGGATGCGCTCATGGAGGCCGGCAGGGATCACGGCATCCGGCCCTTCGGCGTCGAGGCGCAGCGCCTGCTCAGGCTGGAGAAGGGCCACATCATCATCGGCCAGGACACCGACGGCCTCACCACGCCCCACGAGGCCGACATGGCCTGGGCGCTCGCCAGAAAGAAGCCCTTCCACGTCGGCATCCGCTCGGTGCGGATGCAGGCCGCGAAGGGGCTCACCCGCAAGCTGGTGGGCTTCGAGATGCCGGGCGTCGGCGTGGAGCAGCCGAAGGAGTGCCATCTCGTGATCCGCGCAGGCGAGATCACCGGGCGGGTCACCTCGGTCGCCTACTCGCCGAACCTCGACAAGATCATCGGCCTCGCCTACGTGGCGCCCGACCAGGGCGAGCCCGGCACCCCGATCGAGATCAGGGTGGATGGTGCGCGCATGGTGAGCGCCACCGTGGCGAAGCTTCCCTTCTTCGACCCCGACGGCGCGCGGCAGGAGCTTTGACGGTGACGACGCCCGCTGAGCAGACCCGCCGCTCGCCGCTCTACCGCGCGCTCGCGGCGCACGGCGCGCGCTTCGAGGCGCTGAACGGTTTCGCCGTGGCAACGGACTTCGGACGGGAGGCCGCCGACGAGGCGAGGCGGGCGGAATCCCTCGGCCTCGCCGACCTCACGCCGTTTCCGCGCATCGGCTTCAAGGGCTGGGCCATCGCGCCCTGGCTCGCCGGCTGCGGCGCGGGCATGGGCGAGGAGAGCAACCGGGCCTACGCCCAGGCCGACGGCACCCGCATCGCGCGGCTGGCCCCGGGCGAGGCCCTGATCCTTGCCGGCCGCTCCGGTGAAGGCCCCCTGATCGATACCCTCGACAAGGCCTGGAGCACGGCGGAGGCCGACGGCTGCTACCGCGTGGCCCGCGACGAGACGAGCTGCTGGCTGCTGCTCACGGGCGCGCATGCGCCCTCCATGCTCGCCAAGGTCTGCGCGGTCGATCTCAGGCCCCGGGTCTTCGCCCCGGATGCCATCGCGCAGACCAACGTGGCTCGCCTCAACGTCATCGTGATCCGGGGCGATATCGGCGACGTGCCGGCCTTCGACCTGATTACCGACGTGGCATCGGCGGTCTACCTCTGGGGCGCGCTGCTCGACGCGATGGCCGAGTACGACGGCGTCCCGGTCGGCCTCGGCGCGCTCCGCACCCTGCTGAACCGGAGCGGTGGGGACGAACCGGCATCACCGCCGGCGGCGGCCGAGCCCCCGCCCGAGACGGAGCCGCAGGACGCGCCTAGCTCCTGAACAGCGAATCCGCCTTGCTCAGGTAGTCCGACTTCGCCGCGATCGCGCCGCGCACCCGCTCCAGCTCGTCCTCGAGCTGGCCGGCGTAGGCGTTGAGCGCGTCCACCGACATGTCGTCGAGCACGCGCGGGGACCATTCCTGCTCCCGCGGGATGCGGACCGCTTCCTCGTCCATCCCATTTCTCCTGCGCCGGCCGGGCGGCCTTGAGTATAGTCGCGCGCGCAAACCGTTTGGAGGCGTCATGGCGAAGCTGCCCACTGAAATGACCGTGATCGAGATCACCGAGCCCGGCGGGCCGGAGGTGCTGCGCCCGGCCCGGCGGCCGCTGCCCGAGCCCGCTCACGGCGAGGTGCTGATCGAGGTGACGGCAGCCGGCGTCAACCGGCCGGACACGATGCAGCGCCAGGGCCTCTATCCACCGCCGCCCGGCGCGTCCGACCTTCCGGGCCTCGAGGTCTCCGGGCACGTGGCCGCGAACGGGCCGGGTGCGCGGCGCCACGCGCCGGGCGCGGCCGTCTGCGCGCTCACCCACGGCGGCGCCTACGCCGAATACTGTGTCGCGCCGGAGACGCAGACGCTTCCGGCCCCCGCCGGGCTCCCGCTGGCGGACGCCGCCGGCCTGCCAGAGACATGCTTCACCGTCTGGACCAACGCCTTCGAGCGCGCCCGGCTCCGCGCCGGTGAGCGGCTGCTCGTCCACGGCGGCAGCAGCGGCATCGGCACGACCGCGATCCAGATCGCGTCTGCGCTCGGCGTCCGCGTCTTCGCCACCGCCGGCTCGCCCACGAAGTGCGCCGCCTGCGAGGAGCTCGGCGCCGAGCGGGCGATCAACTACCGTGACGAGGATTTCGTCGCCGTGGTCAAGGAGCTGACCGGGGGCGAGGGGGTCGATGTCGTGCTCGACATGGTGGGCGGCAGCTACCTGCAGCGCAATCTCGCGGCGCTCCGGCCCGAGGGCAGGCTCGCCCAGATCGCCGTCCAGGAGGCGTCGAAATCCCAGATCGACCTTTTCGCGCTGATGCGCAAGCGGCTCTCCATCGTGGGCTCGACGCTGAGGCCTCAGAGCGTGGAGAGCAAGGCCCGCATCGCGGCCGCGCTCGAGGAGCAGGTCTGGCCGCTCGTCGAATCCGGGCTGGTCCGGCCGGTCATCGACACCCGCCTCCCGCTGGAAGAGGCGGCGGCGGCGCACGCCCGCATGGAGGCAGGCCGGCACATCGGCAAGATCCTGCTGGAGCGCAACGCCGGGTAAGAGTGCGTGCAATGCGGCTTTGCGCTCCCTACATCTAGGGGATATACCGACCGTTTCACGCGGCCCGGAAGCGGACCCGCCGGTTGCGGCGTGCCTGCGCACGGGCGGCAGGGGAAGGAACGAACAAGATGGCCGAACTGCTGATGCCCAAGGCCACGGCCGTATGGCTGATCGACAACACCACGCTCACGTTCGACCAGATCGCGGCGTTCTGCGAGCTTCATCCCCTCGAAGTGCAGGGCATTGCGGACGGCGAGGTCGCCATCGGCATCCGCGGCCTCGATCCGGTCGCGAACGGACAGGTCACCCGCGAGGAGCTCCAGCGCTGCGAGCAGGATTCGTCGCTCAGGCTGGAGGCCATTGGCCCGGCTGCGGAGGTGCCCCAGCGCACCCGGCGCGCCCGCTACACGCCGGTCAGCAAGCGGCAGGACCGGCCCAACGCCATCGCCTGGCTGCTCAAGAACTACGACGAGCTGAGCGACGCGCAGATCGGCAAGCTGCTCGGCACCACCAAGGCGACCATCACCGCGGTGCGCGAGCGCACGCACTGGAACACGCAAAACATCACGCCGCAGGATCCGATCCTGCTCGGCATCTGCACCGAGGCGGAGCTGCTCGACGCGGTGCGCAAGGCGCGCGCCAAGGCCGAACGCGCGGCAGCACGGGAAGAGAAAGCCGCCGCCGCGGCAGCTGCAGCTGAAGCCAGCGCAGCCGCCGCAACGCCCCCGCAGCCGGCAGGCGACGCGCAGCCGGCCGCGCCTGCAGCCGAGCCGGCGGAGTCCGGCCCGGCCGATCCAGGCCCTGCCGATCCCGGCCTGTCCGGCGAGGGCAGCGGTCCGCAGGACGCGCTGCAGCCGGAAGCGGCCGAAAGCTGACCGCCGGCAAGGGCGGCCGCGCTGCGCCGGCCGGGCAGCCGGCCACAGCGGGTTAAACCGATTACTGGAGAAGAAACCGCCATGCTGATCGGCGTTCCCAAGGAAACCAAGGTTCACGAGTACCGCGTCGGCATTCCGCCCGCCGGCGTGCGCGAGCTCGTGCAGCACGGCCACCGGGTTATGGTCGAGAGGGACGCCGGCACGGAGATCGGGCTCCTCGACGCGCATTACGAGCGCGCGGGCGCCCAGGTGGTGGACGACGTGACTGAGATCTTCGGCACGGCCGAGATGATCGTGAAGGTGAAGGAGCCCCAGCCGGCGGAGTGCGCCATGCTGCGGCGCGACCAGGTGCTCTTCACCTATCTCCACCTCGCGGCCGACGCGGACCAGACCAACGCCCTGATCGACTCCGGCTGCATCGCCATCGCCTACGAGACCGTGACCGACGCGCACGGCGGCCTGCCGCTTCTCGCGCCGATGAGCGAGGTCGCGGGCCGCATGTCGATCCAGGCCGGCGCCCATTGCCTCGAGAAGGACCAGGGCGGGCGCGGCGTCCTGCTCGGCGGCGTCCCCGGCGTGCCGCCCGCCGACGTCGTGATCCTGGGCGGCGGCGTGGTCGGCACCCATGCCGCGCGCATGGCCGTCGGCATGGGGGCGCAGGTCACCATCATCGACCGCTCGATCCCGCGCCTGCGCCAGCTCGACGAGATTTTCGGGGCCAGCGCCACGACCCTCTTCTCGACCGTCCACACCATCGAAGGAGCGGTGCAGAGCGCCGACCTGGTGATCGGCGCGGTGCTCGTGGTCGGCGCCGCCGCGCCCAAGCTCGTGCGCCGCGACATGCTGGACGACATGCGCCGCAACGCCGTGGTGGTCGACGTGGCGATCGACCAGGGGGGCTGCTTCGAGACCAGCCGGCCCACCACCCACGCCGAGCCCACCTACAAGGTGGCCAACGTCCTCCACTACTGCGTGACCAACATGCCGGGCGCCGTGGCGCGGACCTCGACCTTCGCCCTCAGCAACGCAACCCTGCCATTCGTGCTCGCGCTGGCGGGCAAGGGCTGGCGGCGGGCCATGCGGGACGATTCCCACCTCATGCAGGGCCTCAACGTCTGCCGCGGGCAGGTGACGCACGAGGCGGTGGCGCTCGACCTCGGCCACGACTATCTCGCGCCGGAGCAGGCGCTCGCCGCCTGACCCACGAAACGAACCGACGGATATCGGGGGACCACGATGACTTCCACGCTCACCCACTGGATCAACGGCACAGCCCAGGCCGGCGCTTCCGAGCGCTTCGGCGACGTCTACAACCCGGCCGCCGGCGAGGTGGTCGCGCGCGTGCCCTTCGCCTCGCCCGCCGAGGTGGACGAGGCCGTGCAGGCTGCGGCGGACGCCGCCCCCGGCTGGGCTGCGACGCCCCCCATACAGCGGGCGCGGGTGATCTTCGCGTTCAAGGAGCTGGTCGAGAGCCGCAAGGAGGAGCTGGCCCGGGTGGTGACGCGCGAGCACGGCAAGGTGCTGTCGGACGCGGTGGGCTCGGTGAGCCGCGGGATCGAGGTGCTGGAGTTCGCCTGCGGCATCCCGCACCTGCTGCGGGGCGACTTCACCCAGTCGGTCGGCACCGGCGTCGACAGCTTCTCCAGCCGTCAGCCGCTCGGCGTGGTCGCCGGCATCACGCCCTTCAACTTCCCGGCCATGGTGCCGATGTGGATGTTCCCGGTCGCCATCGCCTGCGGCAACACGTTCATCCTGAAGCCGTCGGAGAAGGACCCCACGGCCTCGATGATGCTCGCCGAGTGGCTGAAGGAGGCCGGCTGCCCCGACGGCGTCTTCAACGTCGTCCACGGCGACAAGGAGGCGGTGGACGCGATCCTGGCGCATCCCGACATCGCCGCGGTGAGCTTCGTGGGCTCCACCCCCATCGCCGAGTACGTCTACCGGACCGGCTGCGCCCACGGCAAGCGGGTGCAGGCGCTGGGGGGCGCCAAGAACCACGCGGTCGTCATGCCCGACGCCGACCTCACGATGGCGTCCGACGCCCTCATCGGCGCGGCCTATGGCTCCGCCGGCGAGCGCTGCATGGCCGTCTCCGTCGCGGTCGCCATCGGCGACAAGGTGGGCGATGCGCTGATCGAGGACCTTAGACCTAAGATCGACAGCATCAAGGTCGGCCCCGGCACTGACGGCGAGGCCGACATGGGGCCGCTGGTGACCAAGGCACACTTCGACAAGGTGCGGGGCTACGTGGACCTCGGCGTGGAAGAAGGCGCGGACCTCGTGGTGGATGGCCGCGGCCTCTCGCTGCAGGGCTACGAGAACGGCTACTTCATCGGGCCGTGCCTCTTCGACCGGGTCACGCCCGACATGCGCATCTACAAGGAGGAGATCTTCGGGCCCGTGCTCTCCGTGGTCCGCGCGCCCGACTACGACGCCGCCGTGCAGATGGTCAACGAGCACGAGTTCGGCAACGGGGTCGCGATCTTCACCCGCGACGGCGACGCCGCGCGCGAGTTCGCGAACAAGGTGGAGATCGGCATGGTCGGCGTCAACGTGCCGATCCCCGTGCCGGTCGCCTATCACAGCTTCGGCGGCTGGAAGCGCTCGCTCTTCGGCGACCACGCCATGCACGGCATGGAGGGCGTGCGCTTCTACACCAAGCTCAAGACCGTGACCTCCCGCTGGCCCACCGGCATCCGCTCAGGCATCGACCTCTCCTTCCCGATGATGTCGTAGGGGGGAGGGCTGTCAGTCAAACAGGTCGGAATGGGTACCGGTTCTCACGAGCACCAGAGTGTCGTCGCGGCGGTGCCAGATCAGCAGCCAGTCACTTTCGATATGGCACTCCCAAGAGCCCGCCCAATCGCCTGACAAGCGGTGGACCCGGTGACGAGGCTCGAGCGGCTGTTCCTGCAATAGCAGCTCGACGACGGTCCACAGTTTGTGGAGGTTCTTGCCCCGCCTCCTCGATCGCCTCAGGTCTCGCTCGAACCGTCCGGTCGTGAGCAGCCGCATCGTTCAGCTGTGCGCGGCTTTCAGGTCCTCCACGCTGCCGTACTCGGTGAGCTTCTCGTTCTCACGAGCCTGCTTCAGCGCCTCGCGCGTCTCCGCGTTGGGGAGCCTCACCGCGAAGGGCAGGCCACGACGCAGGGTCACCTGCTTGTAGAACAAGGTGATCGCCTCGGTCGTCGACAGCCCGAGCTGGGAGAACACAGCTTCGGCCTCGTGCTTGAGGGCGGGTTCGACGCGGGCGCGGATCATTTCCGTCTTGGCCATGGGCTCTCTCCTCTCACGTCAAACGTACCACAAACGGGGAACATGACAAGGCGGCCGGAAAGCGCCGCACAGACCATGACATTGCCCAGAATTCCGGGCTAGGCTGCCGACCTTGGCGGCAGGGGAGTTGCGGCGATGGCGGTGGTGAAGGCCGGGCTCATACAGATGAGCCTCAAGGGCGACGTGGAACGCGACACGCCCGAGCAGATCAGCGAGAAGATGATCGCTGCCCACCTGCCGCTCATCGAGCAGGCGGCGCAGGAAGGCGTGCAGGTGCTGGGGCTCCAGGAGCTCTTCAACCTGCCTTACGTGGGCGCCGAGCAGGAGAGGCGCTGGTACCGCGCCACCGAGCGCGTGCCCGACGGGCCGACGGTGCAACGGATGCGGGCCGAAGCCGCACGCCTCGGCATGGCGCTGGTGGTGCCGGTCTACGAGAAGGCGCAGACCGGCGTCTACTACAACACCGCCGCCGTGATCGACGCGGACGGCCGCTACCTCGGCAAGTTCCGCAAGATCCACATCCCCCACGTCGTCGGCTTCTGCGAGAAGTTCTACTTCAAGCCCGGCGACATCGGCTATCCGGTGTTCGAGACCGCGTTCTGCAAGGTCGGCGTCTACATCTGCTACGACCGGCACTTCCCCGAGGGCTGGCGCGAGCTCGCCATGAACGGCGCCGAGGTGATCTTCAACCCGTCCGCCACCGTCAGGGGCCTGAGCGACCACCTCTGGACCCTGGAGCAGCCGGCGGCGGCGGTCGCGAACTGCGTCTACATCGGCGCCAACAACCGGGTCGGCATGGAGCCGCCCTGGAACAACGGCCACTTCTACGGCTCCAGCTATTTTTGCAATCCGCGCGGCGAGATTCTGAATCAGGGGCCGGACGACCGGGACGCGCTGGTCACCGCAGACCTCGACCTCGCCATGATCGGCGAGGTGCGGGACGCGTGGAACTTCTACCGCGACCGCCGGCCCGACACCTACGGCGCCGTCGCGTCCTGGCAGGTCTGAGCGGGCGAGCGAGAGGAGGCCCGGCGATGCGCAAGGTCAAGGCGGCCCTCATCCAGATGAACCTGAAGGGGGACCCCGCCACCGATTCCATCGAGACGATCCGCGACACCATGATCGCGGCCCACCTGCCGCTCATCGCCGACGCGGCGCGCCAGGGCGTGCAGGTGCTCGGCCTGCAGGAGGTCTTCAGCGCGCCCTACTTCCCCGCCACCATCGACGACAGGTGGTTCGAGGCCGCCGAAGCGGTGCCCGAAGGGCCCACCACCCGGGCGATGTGCGAGCAGGCGCGCAAGCACGGCATGGTCATCGTCTCGCCGGTCTACGAGCGCGACCGCAGCGGCACGCTCTACAACACCGCCGCGGTGATCGATGCCGACGGCAGCTACCTCGGCAAGTTCCGCAAGATCCACATTCCCAAGATCGACGGCTTCGACGAGAAGCACTACTTCGCCGACGGCGACCTCGGCTACCCGGTGTTCGAGACGGCGGTGGGAAAGGTCGGCGTCTACATCTGCTACGACCGCCACTTCCCCGAGGGCTGGCGCGCGCTCGCGCTGGCGGGCGCCGAGCTGGTGTTCAACCCGTCGGCGACCTTCCGGGGCGTCAGCGACCACATCTGGAACCTCGAGCAGGTGGGCGCCGCCATCGCCAACGGCATCTTCATCGGCACCAACAACCGGGTCGGCACCGAGCCCAGCCTCGGCAACCACGTGTTCTACGGCTCCAGCTACTTCTGCAACCCGCGCGGCGAGATCCTGGCGCAGGGCGGCGATGAGGACGACGAGCTGGTGGTGGCCGAGCTCGACCTCGACCAGATCCGCGAGGTCCGCGACACGTGGCAGTTCTTCCGCGACCGCAGGCCCGAGACCTACCAGCACTGCGCTCGGCAGCCGTAAGTCACGCGGGCCTGAAAGGTCCCGCGTGCGACAGAAAGAGTCACCCACGCCTGAAGGTTCGCGGGTGCGACAGAAGAGTCACCCAAGCCTAAATGGTCGCTGGCGCGCGCGGTCTCTCGGACGCATCGGCTATACTCGCGGCATGAGCGAGCCTGGGAAGATGAGCGATGACGACGACCCGGCGGCTCTCGCACGCCGATTCCTCGACCTCTGGCAGGAGGAAGTCGCCGGCACCGGGCGGGATGAAGGTCCGGGCGCGCTCACCCTCCGCCTCGCGGCCCTCCACATCGCGGCGCTGGCGGGGCGCGCGGGCGGCGGCGGGCTGAATGGCCGCGCCGGCAAGCCCGCGGCTCGGGCCGAGGCCGCTGCCGCTCCACCTCGGGATGGCGCTCGGCGGCTGGCTGAGCTCGATCGCCGCCTTGCCGCCTGCGAGGAGCGGATCGCTGAACTGGCGGCACGCGGCCCCGGCGGAGGCGGAGGCCCTGCAGGAGGCACTGGCACGGGCCGAGCCTGAAGCGCTCGCGCGCGCGCTCGGCACCGAAGCCGCGCGCCGCATCGGCTGCTTCCTCGCCGGCATCGAGGGCTACCGCGCCCATCCCTACCGCCGCCGCCTCGCGGACCCGCCGGTGCTCTGCCAGGCCGGCGCGACGCGGGTTCTCGCCTTCGGCGGCGAGGCGTCGGGCGCTGCGGTGCTGCTCGTGCCCTCCCTCATCAACCGCGCCTACATCCTCGACCTCACGGCCGGGCGCAGCTTCGCCCGCTACCTGCGGGAACGCGGCCTCCGCCCCTATCTCGTGCAATGGGGCGCGCCGGGCGGGGAAGAGCGCGCATTCGGGCTCGACGACTACATCCTCGGCCGCCTGCGGCCGGCGCTGGAGGCGGTGCGGAGCGACGCGGGCCGCCCGGTGGTCCTCGCCGGCTACTGCATGGGGGGCACGATGGCGCTGCCGCTGGCCGCCCGGGCCGACGTGGCGGCGCTGGTGCTGCTCGCGACACCCTGGGACTTCTGGGCCGACGGCCGCCACCAGGCGCGCATGATCGCGGCCCACCGGCCGGGGCTCGCCGCTCTGATCGAGGGTCTCGGGCACCTGCCGGCAGACGCGCTGCAGGCCATGTTCGCGGCCCTCGACCCCCTGCTGGCGGCGCGCAAGTTCTCGGCCTTCGCCGCGCTGCCCCCGGCTTCCGCCGCGGCGCGCAACTTCGTCGCGCTCGAGGACTGGCTGAACGACGCCGTGCCGCTCACCGGCCCCGTGGCGCGCGCCTGCCTCGAAGACTGGTACGGCGCGAACGCGCCCGCCAGGGGGACATGGCTGGTGGGGGGCGAAGCGGTCCGGCCCGAGCGCATCGCTTGCCCGGCGCTCAACGTCGTGCCGGCGCGGGATCGCATCGTGCCGCCGGCCTCGTCGGAGGCGTTGAGCCATGCCCTGCCGGACGTGGAGACCTGGCGCCCGCCGCTCGGCCATATCGGCATGATGGCCAGTCCCCGCGCCAAGCGCCTGCTCTGGCGCCGGCTCGCGGCATGGATCGCGGACCACGCCAGCGCTTGAAAATGCGCCGGCAGCGGCGCATATGAGGCGCGCGCGCCGCCGAGGAATCGGCCCCCGGCGGCGCGGGTCATTGCAGGGAGAGAGGGCATGGGTCGGCTCGCACTGGTAACCGGCGGCACGCGGGGCATTGGCGCCGCCATCGCATGCGCGCTCCGCGACGCAGGCCACCCGGCGGTGGTCAACTACCATGCCGACGAGGCGTGCGCCGCAGCCTTCACCGAGGAGACCGGCATCCCCGCGCGCAAGTGGGACGTCAGCGACGGCGAGGCCTGCCGCGCGGGCGTGGAGGCGATCGAGGCGGAGCACGGCCCGGTCGAGATCCTCGTCAACAACGCGGGCACGGTCTCCGACAACAAGTTCGAGAACATGACCGGCGACCAGTGGCAGCGGGTGGTCCGGGTCAATCTCGATTCCGTCTTCCACATGTCGAAGGCGGTCTACCCCGGCATGATGGAGCGCGGCTGGGGCCGCATCATCCAGATCGGCTCGATGAACGGCCAGGCCGGCCAGCTCAACCAGGTCAACTACGTCGCCGCCAAGGCGGGCATGCACGGCTTCACCAAGGCGCTGGCGCAGGAAGGGGCGAAGCACGGGATCACGGTCAACACCGTGGCACCGGGCTACGTGGACACGTACCTCATGCGCAACATGCCCGAGCGGATCGCGAAGAAGATCGTCGACAAGTCCCCCATCCGCCGCATGGGCTACGAGGACGAGGTGGCCCACGCCGTGCTCTTCCTCGTCGACGACAAGGCGGCCTGGACCACCGGCTCGACCATCACCATGAACGGCGGCACCCACATGTACTAGAGCGCGGCCGTTCTTGACGGACGCGCGACAGGCCGCGACAGCGGCCCGCCGCTAACGCGGCGCGCCCGCGCAGGCGCCGGCCGCAGGCCGGCTGCCGTGAGCGACAAAAGGCTAGAGCGTATCCGTCTAAGACGGATACGCTCTAGCACCGCCTCCGGCCAGCCGATGCCGCAGCACGTGGTATCGCGGCACGTTCGATAATCGTGTGCCCGGCGTGATGACAGGGAGAAGGCTCGTGAGACTGCTGACGACGGCTTTGGCTCTGGCGCTCCTCGCGGCGACGCCCGCGCTCGCCGCGGAGAAGCTGCGGATCGCCACGACCAGCGGCTATCCGCCGTTCAACTATGTCGACGATGCCGGCGAGATCGCCGGCTTCGACGTCGACATCGCGCTCGCGCTCTGCGAAGAAATCGGCGCCGAGTGCGAGATCGTGCTGGAGGAATGGGAGCGGCTGATCCCGGAACTGCGCGCCGGCAGCTTCGACGCGATCGCCGCCAGCATGTCGATCACCGAGAAGCGGCGCCAGCTGGTGAGCTTCACGGAGCGCTACTACAGCAACCTGGTCCGCTTCGTCGCGCGCAAGGGCTCCGGCTTCGACCCGGCCGACGCGGCGGGCACGACCATCGGCGCGGCGCGCGCCACGATCGCCTCCGACTGGCTCGAGGCCAACCTGGCCGGCACGGCGACCATCAAGCTCTATGCCGGCCAGGAGGAACTCTACGGGGACCTCGTGGCCGGTCGGCTGGATGCGATGTTCGGCGACGGCCTGGGCTCGCACGCCTGGCTTCAGGGTGCGGAGGGCGCCGGCTTCGAGTTCGTCGGCGAGGGTTACCGGCTGGACGAAGGGATCGGCATCGCGGTGCACCACGAGGACGCGTCCCTTCTGTCGCGTCTGAACGGCGCGCTCGAGGCCATCCTCGCGAATGGCGCCTACGAGCGGATCAACGCCCGATACTTCCCGTTCAGCATTTACTGAGTTGCGGTTCCATCGGCTTGCGGACGCTCCGGGCTGTCCTGTTTCGGTCTGAGGGGACGCAAGCGGGCCAGCATCCCGAAGCTGAGACGGGCCGGCGTGGGCTGCTACCATAGCCGGCCATGCATCAGGACGTCGTCGACCTCAACGCCTTCTATCTCACTCGGCTCGGCCGGGTGACGCGCCGCATCCTGGGCCAGCAGATCCGCCGCGTCTGGCCGAGCGTGCGCGAGGAGTCGGTATTGGGGCTGGGCTATCCGGTGCCCTTCCTCGGCCACTTCCGCGCGGAGGCTGAGCGCGTGCTCGCGGTCATGCCGGCGGGCCAGGGCGTGATGGCCTGGCCCGAGAGCGGCGGGCGGCTGGTCATGCTCGCCGACGACGGCGCGCTCCCGCTGCCCGACGGCTGCATCGACCGCATCCTCGTCGTCCACGGGCTCGAGTTCAGCGAGCAGCGCCGCGCGATGCTGGAGGAGATCTGGCGCGTGATGCGGCCGAACGGGCGCATCCTCGTGCTGGTGCCGAACCGCCACGGCCTCTGGGCGCGCGCCGAGGCCACGCCCTTCGGCCACGGCTCGCCCTTCAGCGCCTCCCAGCTCGGCCGGCTCCTGCGCGAGCACCGCTTTGCCCCGGTTGCCAGCGGCGCGATGCTGTTCCTGCCGCCGACCGGCAGCCGCGCGGTTCTGCGCACCGCCGCCGTCTGGCAGCGCCTGGGCCGCCATCTCGGGCGCCCCTTCGGCGGCCTCGTCTACGTGGAGGCCGGCAAGACCGTGTTCGAGGCGCGCCCGGTGAGCGCGCGACAGAGGCGCCGGGTCATCATGCCGCTGCCGCAGCCGGTGCCAGCCGGCGCCCGCACGGCCGCAGGAGGCTGCGCCTTACCGTCTCTCGGACGAGAGCAGGAACACCGCTTGCTCGCCGAACAGGTTGGCGAAGCGGCCGGTGCCGGTGAAGCGCCGCACGCGGCCGCGTGAATCCACCTGGGTGCGCCGCTCGATGCGAATGCCGAGCCCACGGCAGAGCATCACGAAATCCTTGATCGTGCAGGGCCGGATCATCGGCGTCTCGTACCAGAGATCGCCGGAGGCCGGCGGCGCCGGCATCCGCCCCCGCGTCAGCAGGTGCAGCCGGTTGCGCCAGTGCCCGAAGTTGGGGATCGAGACGATCGCGCTCTGGCCGATCCTGAGCAGCTCCAGCAGCACGCCTTTGGGGTCGCGGATCGCCGGCAGGGTCTGGCTCAGCACGACATAGTCGAAGGCCGCGTCCGGGTAGTCCGCGAGGTCGGTCTCCGCGTCTCCCTGGATGACCGAGAGCCCGCGCCGCACCGAGGCGTTCACCCCCTCGTGGCTGATCTCGATGCCGCGCCCGTCGACGTTCTTCTCGCGCGCGAGCAGCTCCAGCAGGGCGCCGTCGCCGCAGCCGATGTCGAGCAGGCGCGAGCCCGGCTCCACCAGCTCGGCGATCAGGCGATGGTCGGGCCGCGCGCCCCGCCGCCCGCGCTGGGTACTCACCGGCTCCCGCTCACGGCGTCAGAGCCCGCGCTTTTCCGCAGCGCCGCTCAGGAAGCCGCGCAGGGTCTCGAACATGTCGGGCTCGTCGAGGAGAAAGGCGTCGTGCCCCTTGTCGCTCACCACCTCGACGAAGCTCACGTTGGCGGCGACGGCGGCGAGCGCGCGGACGAACGCGCGGTTCTCGGACGTCGGGTACAGCCAGTCGCCGGTGAACGAGATCACGCAGAAGCGGGTCTCGGCGCCGCGAAACGCGTTCGCCAGCACGCCCTCGTACTCGGCCGCGAGGTCGAAGTAGTCCATTGCGCGGGTGATGTAGAGGTAGGAGTTGGCGTCGAATCGCTCGACGAAGCTCTGCCCCTGGTGGCGCAGGTAGCTCTCCACCTGGAAGTCCGCGTCGAAGCCGTAGGTGACGTTGCTCCTGTCCTGCAGCGCCCGGCCGAACTTCCGCTGCAGCGCGGCTTCCGAGAGATAGGTGATGTGGGCCGCCATGCGCGCCACCGCGAGGCCGCCGACCGGGTTGGTGCCAAGCTCCTGATAGCGCCCCTCGCGCCACTCGGGGTCGGCCATGATCGCCTGCCGGCCGACCTCGTTGAGCGCGATGTTCTGGGCCGAGTGCTTGGCGGCGCACGCGATGGGCAGCGCCGTGTAGCAGCGCTCAGGATAGCTCGCCACCCATTGCAGCGCCTGCATGCCGCCCATGGAGCCGCCGGAGACGCAGAAGAGTTGCTCGATCCCCAGATGGTCGATCAGCATGGCCTGGGCCTTGACCATGTCGCGGATCGTGATCACCGGGAAGTCGAGACCCCAGGGCCGCCCGGTCGAGGGGTTGGTCTCCTTCGGCCCGACGGTGCCCATGCAGCCCCCCAGCACGTTGCTGCAGATCACGAAGTAGCGCTCGGTGTCGAAGGTCTTGCCGGGCCCCACCATCAGCTCCCACCAGCCGGGCTTGCCGGTGACCGGGTGGGGGCCGAGGACGAACTGGTCGCCGGTGAGCGCATGGCAGAGGAGCACCGCGTTGGAGCGCTCCGCATTCAGCGTGCCGTAGGTCTGGTAGGCGAGCGTGAAAGGCCCGAGCGAGACGCCGCAGTCGAGCTCAAGCGGCCTGTCCCGGCCCAGCTCGACGCTCAGGCCGGTCTGCACGTGCGCCGCCGCTGCTTGGCTCTCAGGCATTGCGGTCATCGCTCGCAGGTCTCCGCCCGGCCGCCCTTCCCCATCGGGGCGCGGGCCGGGTTCACGCCGAAAGGCGGTCAGACAGTTGCGATTCCAACCCGAAAGTCAATGTTCTCTTTGATTTTACCACGCTCTCGGGCTAGGACTCGCCACCCCCTTCTAGCCGTGTCAGCACCGCCATGAACAGGCCTCCGCCGGAGGAGTCTCCGCTCGCCGCCCTGCGCGACGAGATCGACGGGATCGACGACGCGATTCACGATCTCATCATGCGCCGCATGGCGCTCGCGAACCGCATCAGCGAGACCAAGCGCGCCCGGGGCGCCACCGGCGCGCTGCTGCGCCCGGCGCGCGAGGCGGCCATCCTGAGGCGGCTCGAGGCGCGCCACGCGGGCCCCTTCCCCTTCCCCGTCATCGTGCGGATCTGGTCCGAGATCATGGCGGCGACCCTCGTGGCCGAGGGCGGCTTCGCCGTCTCGGTGTTCACGCTGGACGATCCCGGCGAGGAAAGCCGCTTCCCCGATCTCGCGCGGGTCCACTTCGGCGTCGAGGCGCCGCTCCTCACCGCCCGGACGGAGAGCGGCGTGCTGCGCGGCGTGCGCGACGGCAAGGCGTCGCTCGGCGTGCTCCCGGTGCCGGCGGACGCGATGAGCGGCGACGTGGGCGTGAGCGCCGAGCCGTGGTGGCTGACGCTTGCCGTGAGCGACGAGGAGCGGCCGATGATCGTCGCCCGCCTACCCTGGATCGACGGCGCGAAGAGCTCCGCCGGCAAGACCAGGGCGCTCGTGGTGGCCATGACCCGGCCAGCGCCGTCGGGAGACGACGTGTCCTACCTGGCGGTTCAGTCGTCGGACACCATCAGCCGCGACCGCATCCGCTCGGCGCTGGCCGTGACCGGCATCGCGGTGGCCGGCTCCGTCGCCTGGCACGACGAGAACGGCGCGCCGGGCCGCTGGCAGCTCATCGAGGTCGATGGCTTCGTGACCGAGGATGACGGCCGCCTAGGGGACTTCGCCGAGCGGCTGGGCGACGACGTCGGGCGCATCGAGGTGCTGGGCAGCTACCCGCGGCCGCCTGCGCCCCGGCGCAACCGCTGACGCGCCGGGCTCAACGATGCCGGTCCAGCCGACCCCTCGCCCAGGGATCATGGAGATCTCGCCCTATGTCGGCGGGCGGTCTGTCGCCGACGGCCACGCCAACACCATCAAGCTCTCCTCCAACGAGTCCGCGCTGGGGCCGAGCCCGAGGGCGCAAGCCGCCTACCGGGAGCTTGCCGGCGCGCTCCACCGCTATCCCGACGGCGGCGCCACGGACCTGCGGCGCGCGCTCGGCGCGCTCCACGGGATCGACCCTGAGCGCATCGTCTGCGGCAACGGCTCGGACGAGCTGCTCCAGCTCCTCGCCCACGCCTATGCGGGCCCCGGCGACGAGGTCATCTACTCCCGCCACGGGTTCCTGGTCTATCCGCTGGCGACGCTCGCCGTCGGCGCGACGCCCGTGGTCGCGCCCGAGACCGAGTACACGGCGGACGTCGACGCCATCCTCAGCCTGGTGAGCGAGCGGACCCGGATCGTCTACCTCGCCAACCCCAACAACCCGACCGGAACCTACATCCCGCGGGGCGAGCTGCGCCGCCTCTGGGGCGGCCTGCCGGAGCATGTCGTGCTGGTGGTGGACTCGGCCTACGCGGAGTTCGTCACCGCCACGGACTACGACCCCGGCCTCGAGCTTGCCCGCATGGCGCCCAACGTGGTGATGACCCGCACCTTCTCCAAGGCCTACGGGCTTGCGGCGCTGAGGCTGGGCTGGGCTTACGCGGCGCCCGCGATCATCGACGTGATCCACCGCATTCGCGGCCCCTTCAACGCCAATGCGGCAGCGCTCGCCGCAGCGCTCGCGGCGCTGGAGGATCAGGACCACATCGACCGCTCCCGGCGGGACAACGAGGCCTGCCGCGGCGCGCTCGCCGCCAGGCTCGCGGCGTGCGGGCTCCACGTCGTGCCCAGCGTCTGCAACTTCCTGTTGGTGCGGTTCCCGGACGAGCCCGGCCGGGGCGCCGCGGCGGCCGACCGCTACCTCAGCGAGCGCGGCGTCGTCGCGCGGCGCATGGAGCCCTACCACCTCGGCGACTGTCTCAGGATCACGGTCGGCCTGGAGGCGGAGAACGAGGTCGTAGCGCAAGTTCTCGAGGCCTTCATGGCGGCGCCTGCGGCCGAGGCGGGGGCCGAGCGGTGAAGGAGCCCTTCGCCAGCGTCGCCCTGATCGGCCTCGGCCTGATCAACTCCTCGCTCGCGCGCGTGCTGCGCGAGAAGACGCCAGGGACGGAGATCGTCGGCTGCGCGCGGAGCCAGGCGACACTCGACACCTCGGTGGCGCTCGGCTTCGTGGACCGGGTGACGCTCGATCCCGCGGAGGCCGTCCAAGGCTGCGACCTCGTGGTGCTGGGCACGCCGGTCGGCACGTTCGCATCGCTCGCGGCGCAGATCGGCCCGCACCTGGCCGCCGGCGCGATCCTGACCGACGTGGGCTCGGTCAAGGGCGCGGTGGTCTCCGCGCTTGCTCCGCACCTGCCGGCGGGCGTCCACCTGGTCCCCGGCCACCCGGTGGCGGGCACCGAGCACTCGGGGCCGGAGGCCGGGTTCGCCGCGCTGTTCGACGGCCGCTGGTGCATCCTGACCCCGCCGGCGGACGCGGACCCGGCCGCGGTGGAGCGCATCGCCCAGCTCTGGCGCATGGCCGGCATGACGGTGGAGGTGATGGACGTCGAGCACCACGACGCCGTGCTCGCCATCACCTCGCACCTGCCGCATCTCATCGCCTACAACATCGTCGGCACGGTCACCGACCTGGAGGAGGAGACCCGGCAGGAGGTGTTCAAGTACGCCGCCGCCGGCTTCCGCGACTTCACGCGCATCGCCTCGTCGGACCCGGTCATGTGGCGCGACATCTTCCTCAACAACCGGGGGGCGGTGCTGGAGATGCTGGGCCGCTTCACCGAAGACCTCTCGGCCCTCCAGCGCGC
>JAPPMY010000024.1:20423-58872 GCA_028818855.1 Rhodospirillales bacterium | reverse complement strand
ATGCACGAGAGCGGCAAGCCCTGGATGCACGCCTACACCTACAGCGCGCATCCCACCGGCTGCGCCATCGGCTGCGCCATGATCGACCTGATCGAGCGGGAGGACTTCCCCGGCCAAGCGGCGGCCAAGGGCAAGCGCCTGCTGGTCGGCCTCAAGGACGCGCTCGCCGACCACCCCAACGTCGGCGACATCCGCGGGCTCGGGCTCATGTGCGGCGTCGAGTACGTAAAGGACCGAGCGACCAAGGAGAGCTTCGATCCCGCCGACGGCGTCGCCGCCAGGATCAACGCAGAGGCGGTGTCGCGCGGGCTCTTCAGCCGCTTCAAGCCCGACGTCTACATGGTCGCGCCGCCGATCATCATCGACGACGAAACCATCGACCGGATGGTGGAGATCACCGCCGAGTCGACTCGCGTCGTCCTTGGCTGAGAGCAACGGGCAGGTCGTGGCCGGGCATGACCGTCCCGGCCAACGGCCCGCCATCGACTGGGAGGCGCCGGCGTTCCTGGACCCGGGCGCGTTGGACAGCGAGCTGCGCCGGGTCGCCGGCGTCTGCCATACCTGCCGCCGCTGCGAGGACCTCTGCGAGAGCTTCCCCCGTCTCTTCGACCTGATCGATGGCAGGGGCGGGGTCGGCACGCTGGGGAGCGGCGAGTTCGAGAGCGTCGGCGCGGCCTGCACGCTCTGCGACATGTGCTATCCGGTCTGTCCCTACACGCCGCCGCACGTCCACGCGGTGGATTTTCCCGCCCTCATGATCCGCCAGCGGGCGCACGCGCTGAGCGGCGGAAAGGTCGGCGCGATGGAGCGGGCATTGGGCGCAACCGACCGCAACGGCCGGCTGCTGGGCCGTCTCGCTCCGCTTGCCAATTGGGCGGCGCGCCGCGGCAACAGTCTGACCAGGCCGCTCATGGAGGCACTTGCGGGCATTCACCGCGACGCGGTGCTGCCCCGCTTCCATGCCCGCACGTTCAGCCGGCAGGCCGCAGAGAGCCCGCCGCCGGTTGTTGCTGGCGCACCGGCCGCGGGTCGCAAGGCGGTGCTCTATTCCACCTGCTTTGTCGAATACAACAATCCGGGGATTGGGCGGGCCGCGCGGGCCGTGCTGGCGAAGAACGGGGTCGAGACGGAGGTCGTCTACGACGAGTGCTGCGGGATGCCCCAGCTCGAGCGCGGCGATATTGCGGACGTCTGCCGCCGTGCGCGCCGTGTCGCCGCCTCGCTCGGCTCATGGATCGAGCGCGGGTACGACGTGATCGCGCCCATCCCCTCCTGCGCGCTGATGCTGAAGACGCTCTGGCCGCTCCACCTGCCCGAGGATGAGGCGGTGGCGCGCCTCGCCCGGCATACGAAGGACGTGTCCGAGTACGTCATCGACATCGCCCGCAGTGAGGGGCTGGCCGACGGCATGACGCCGCTCGACGGCGACGTGGCGCTGCACCAGGCGTGTCACGCGAGAGCCCAGGACATCGGCGCCAAGGCCGCGGTCATGTTGCGCATGATCCCGCAATGCAACGTGCTGATGATGCAGCGCTGCGCGGGCCACGGTGGCACCTGGGGCGTGATGAAGAGGAATTTCGAGACCGGCATGAAGGTGGGCGAGCCGGTCATCCGCCAGTCAGCCGAGAGCGGTCGCGCCTTCATCGCCTCGGAGTGTCCGCTTGCCGGCGATCACATCGTGCAGGGGATGGAGCGGTTCGGCGGGGATCGCAATCCGCCTGAGCGCGCCTATCACCCCATCGAGCTGATGGCGATGAGCTATGGCATCAATGCCTGACGCACCGCTGGCCCCCCGCACGGCCGAGACGCTGACGGCGATGGCGCGCGCGCTCTATCCCCACGATTCCCTCGACGACGGCTTCTACCGCCGGGTGGTCGACATCGTGGCGGCGGATGCCGACGCCGCGCAGCAGGCGTTGCTGGTCGACGGTGTCGCGGCGCTGGACGCGGCCACGGGCCGTGCCTTCGTCGATCTCGAGGAGAAGGAGAAGCTTGCTGCGGTTCAGGCTGTCGAGGGATCGCCGTTCTTCGAGGCCATGCGCGCAGCCACGGCGCGCCACCTCTACGACGACCGGGCGCTCTGGGCGCGCTTCGGCTACGAAGGCGCGTCGTCCCACCTCGGCGGCTACGTCGAGCGCGGTTTCGACGATATCGACTGGATCTCCGAGGCGGACGCGGAGGCCGGCAGATGATCGCGCCCTACTTGGATGACGACGACGTCCCCGCCGTCACCTACGACCTGGACGACGCGAGCGTCGTCGTCATCATCGGCTCCGGCGCCGGCGGCGGGACCATCGCCGACGAACTGACCCGGCGGGGGATCGACGTGGTGGTGCTGGAGGCCGGCCCCCGCTTCAAGATGAGCGACATCGTCAACGACGAGTGGGCGATGTACGACCGGCTCACCTGGAAGGACACGCGCGCCTGCACCGGCGCATCGCCCATCGCCCGCGATTACCCGACGGCGCCGACCTGGACCTGCAAGGGCCTCGGCGGCACCACGCTCCACTGGGCGGCCATGTGCCCGCGCGGGCTGCCGTACGAGTTCAGGACTCGCTCGACCTACGGCGAGGTCGATGGCGCCGACGTGGCCGACTGGCCCTTCGACTACGAGGAGATCGAGCCCTTCTACCGCGAGGCCGAGAGCAAGATGGGGGTCAGCGGGCGGGGCAACATCCCGCAGCACCGGGGCAACAACAACTACCGGGTCATGGCGCTGGGCGCGAAGCGCATGGGCTACAGCGACTACGGCATCAACAACGTGGCCATCAACGCGGTGCCCCGCGATGGCCGCAACGCCTGCGATCAGATCGGCTTTTGCATGCAGGGCTGCAGGTCCGGCGGCAAGTGGTCCACCTTCGTCTCCGAGCTGCCGCGCGCGGAGGCGACCGGCCGCTGCGAGATACGCACGCGCTGCATGGCGCTCCGCATCGAGCATGACGAGCGTGGCCGCGCGAGCGGCGTGCTCTATGCCGACGCGGCCGGGCAGCATCACCTGCAGAAGGCGCGGCTGGTCTGCGTCGCGGCGAACTCCATCGAGACCGCGCGGCTGCTGCTCAACTCGGAGTCGAGCGCCTGGCCCGACGGTCTTGCCAACGGCTCGGGCATGGTCGGCAAGCACTACATGCGCCACACCACGGGCTACATGTATGCCGAGTTCCCCAGGCCCGTGCGCATGTACCGCGGCATGGTCTGCTCCGGCATCATCCACGACGAGGCGCGGCACGATCCCTCGCGCGGGTTCGCCGGCGGCTTCTTCTACGGCACCATCGGCCTCGGCCTCCCCTTCTTCGCGGCCTTCCTCAGCCCCGGACGCTGGGGCCGCGACTACACGAGCTGGATCGAGGCCTACGAGCGCATTGCGGGCTTCTTCATGAACGGCGAGGACATGCCGATCGCCTCCAACCGGGTGACGCTGCACCCGAGCGAGAGGGACCAGCACGGGCTGCCGATCCCGAGCCTGCACCTTGACGATCACCCCAACGACCTCGCCATGAAGCGCTACGGCTACCGCAACGGCATCGCGCTCCTGGAGGCGGCCGGCGCGACCCGCGTGTTCTGCTCGCCGCCGCTGCCGGTCTCGCACAATCTCGGCACCTGCCGCATGAGCGCCGATCCGGAAGCCGGCGTGGTCGACCGCTGGGGCCGGAGCCACGAGGTCCCCAACCTCTTCGTCTCCGACGGCAGCCAGTTCACCTCGTCGCTCGCGGGCAACCCCACGCTCACCATCGTCGCCCTTGCGCTGCGCCAGGCAGGCCACATCGCGCGTTCCATGAGCCGCGGGGATCTCTGATCGCCCGCACCGCGCGCCGCTCTGGTCGCGCTGCCCTGTTCGGGTTATCCCGGCAAAAGACACTGACGCATCACGGGAGGAGAGCATGGCGACGGTCGCGATGGTGGAGTACGACGACGCCACGCCGGAGGTCCGCGCGGTCTATGACGACATCATGGAGACCCGCAAGACCGACTGGATCAACAACTTCTGGAAGGTGCTGGCCAACGATCCGCCGACCCTGAGGCGGACCTGGGAAAGCATCAAGCAGGTCATGGCTGCCGGCGCCCTCGACCCGCTCACCAAGGAGCTGATCTACGTCGCCGTCAGCGCTACCAACGGCTGCGAGTACTGCATCCGCTCCCACACCGCTGGCGCCAGACGCCAGGGGATGACCGACGCTATGCTGGTCGAGCTCATGGCGGTGGTGGGCATGGCGAACGAGACCAATGCGCTGGCCAACGGCTACGCAGTCGACGTCGACGCTGCCTTCATGCGGGATGCCGAGCGTGGCTGAGCGCTGAGCGAGCCGACGCGCTGCCTGCGCTTCACTCAATCGGCGACCGCGTCGCCCCCCAGGTAGCGCTTGGGCCAGGCGATGCCCTGCCAGGTCTGGATGCGCACGGGGTCGAGGCGAATCAGCCAGCGCTTCCAGCTCATGGTGGGCTCCAGGTAGGTCGGGCCGTTCTCGCCGTAGTAGCGGATCGACATGGTGCGCGCGACCTCCACCCAGCGTCCGCCGACGTTCGGCCGCTCCACGATCGCCGCCTCGCACTGGGCCAGGAAGCGGCGTTGCACGCCGGCATCCGTCTCCTCGTCGGCGGCCGACGATTCATCGATTGTGACCGCGCAGCGGGGTCGCGCCTCCAGGTGTTGCGCCCAGGCCGAGCGGGCGCGCGGGACGACCCAGAGCGCCGACCCGTCCCACTGGTACCAGCAGGGCACCACGTAGGGCCACGCGTTGTCGTCGAGGCAGGCGACGCGGGCGAGAAAGGGCTCGGCCAAGAAGGCGTCGACCTCGTCCGGGCTCATCTTGCCGATCTTGCCGCGCCAGCTCTCGTCGCTCTCTTTTGCGCTCATCGCGTCCCCTCCGTCCGCCGGGCGTGACGTCCCGTCACCAGCTCCCGTCCTCCGCGTCCGAGCCGAGATGGAACAGGCAGTCGCCGCGCTCCACCCGCCCCGGCACGCGCTTGCAGACCACGAGGCCCGTCTCGTCGAAGCGGACCTCGGTCGGCTCCCGCCAGGGCGTCTCCGGCGTGTGGATGAGGCCCGCGAGCTGGCCCTTCTCGACCTCGGCGCCAAGCTCGACAACGGGCTCGAACAGGCCGTCCTCGCTGGCATAGGTGAAGAAGTCCCACGATTCGGCGGTGAGCAAACGCGGCGCCACCGCCGGCTCCTCGTCGTCATCGACCGACCCGCGCCAGACGCCCACATGGCGGAGCACGCGGCGCACGCCCGCCTCGCAGATGCGCAGACACTCGGGCGTCACCGTCCCGCCGCCCCCCATCTCGGTGCCGAACGCGACCACGCCGCGGGCGATCGCCGCCCGCATGTTGGTGCCGCCCACGCCCCGGACGGCGGGAAAGAGGAAGCCGTAGGGTGCGCCGAAGACCCGGCCGAGCTCGATGATCTTGCCCTGCAGGTCGGCCGGCATCGCCGAATCGCGCAGCACCAGGCTGGGCAGGTACATGAGCGAGCTGCCGCCCGAATGGAGGTCCATCATGTAGTCCGCGCGGGCCGTCAGTTCGCTGTCGATGTAGTGCGCGAGCATCTCGGTCGGTCTGCCGTCGTGCTTGCCGGGGAACACGCGGTTCAGATTCAGCTCGTCGATGGGCGACGTTCGCAGCCCTGCCTTCGCGGCCGGGTAGTTGGCCATGGGCAGGATGATGATGCGGCCGGTCACGTCGGCCGGATCGAGGGTGCGGATGAGCCGGGCGAGCGTCACCTGCCCCTCGTACTCGTCGCCGTGCACGCCGGAGGTAAGCAGGACCGTGGGCCCGTCGCCGTTCCTGATGCAGACGAGCGGCACCGGCAGCCAGCCGTAAGCGGAGCGGTGGACGGAATGTGGCAGGCGCAGATGGTCGCACTGCTTGCCGTCGCGGTCGAAATCGATCTGCGTGCTGAGCCGCGTGCCTGTCTCCGTCATGGTGGCGATCCCCGATTGCTCCTCTCGCCGGTCAGTCTGCCCGCTCCGGGGCATCGGCGGCAATGGCAGCGCGTGCGGCTCCGGTTTGACGCGGAGCGCCCGCGCCGCCAGTCTCGCGCACGAAGCCAGACGGGAGGATCGGCATGGCACTCTACGAGATGAGGACGTACACGGTTCAGGTCGGCAAGCTCAACGAGGTGGTCGCGCACTATCGCGACGAAGGCTGGCCGGTGCTGGAGAAGGAGGGCTTCGGCGCCAATCTGGTCGGCTACTTCATCACCGACACCGGCACGCTCCACCGGCTGGTGCACATCTGGAAATTCGATGACGACGCCGCCCGCCGGGCTCACTGGGCCAGGCTCTTTGCGAGCGAGGAGTTCATGGCCTTCGCCGGCAAGGTCCGCCCGTCGGTGCTGACCCAGGAGGTGGTGCTGCTGAACGAGGCCCCCTTCGGCCCGCACCCGTAGCGGTCCCGAAGGAGTCGGCGGGCGGGGCGGGAGCCCTACTTCTTCATCTTGGCGAGGATGGTCTCGACGCGCTCCAGCGCGGCGCGGGCGCTCGCCGCCTCCTCGCGCACGGATCGCAGCGTCGCTTCGTCCTCGCTCTCTTCGCCCCTCACCGGCGTCACCTCGAGGCGCGCGTCGTGCAGGTTGTTGATCACGACCGCGATCACGAGGTTGATCATGATGACCGCCGCCAGCATGACGAAGCTGACGAAGAAGAGCCACGCCATGGGATGCAGCTCCATGGCGACATACATGATGTCCGTCCAGTCCTCCAGCGTCATCACGCGGAAGAGCGAGAGCAGCGCGATGCCGAGATTGCGCCAATGGATGGGGTCGTGGTCGCGGAAGAGATGCACGCCCGCGATTGCGTAGACGTAGAAGACTGCAGCCAACAGTAGTCCCACGTTCGCGAGACCGGGCAGAGAGCGGATCAGCGTGGAGATGATGACGCGGAGCTGTGGCACCACGGTCACCACCCGGAGCACGCGGAGCAGGCGCGCGAGCCGCGCGACGAGCGCGAACTCGCCCGCATCCGGCAGGAAGGCGAGGACCAGGATGGCGAAGTCGAAGAGGTTCCAGCCGTCCTTGAAGTAACGCTCGAAGCGGGGTGCGACGGCGGTGAGCTTGATCGCGGCTTCGATCACAAAGACGGCGAGCGCCACGTGGAAGGCCCACTGAATGGCGTGGCCCCAGTCCGCGTGGAGCGTCTGGCTCGTTTCCACACCGAGGCCCAAAGCGGTGATCAGGATCATCGCGATGACCAGGCCGTTGAACGCCGGCGCGGCGACGATGCGCGCGCACATCCGTCTCAGTCCATTCATGTGAGAACGCTCCCGTGATCACTGCCGACATCGCCTGCCGGCCGCTGGCCGAGGGCCGGGTGCGCGGCACCGGGCGCCAGTATTGTGCTGCCCGGTCCCGCGTCAACGGGGGAGCGGAGCGCAGCCTTGCCTGGGACCGTTGCGGAGCGAGAGAACGCCGGGTGAGGGCTGACGCCGGCCTGTTCCAATCCTGAAATTCACCGCAGCACCGATGTCATCGATGACCCTGTGGCAAGACTCGGCTCGATCCGCTACGACCATTCTCACGACCGTCGAAGCGTGGCGGGGTTCTGTGGATTCCTGAACAGAGCGAAACACTTCAACCGCACGGTCATGCCTGTCGGTCAACCGGTTTGGCGGAGAAATCGAAAATCAGCTAGGATTCGAACAGGCTGACTTGTCAGGGCAGGGCAGATCGGGTCAGGTGTCAAGTGCTTGCCATTCAGAGGAAGAGGATCCTTGGAATGAAGGCCGGAACTCTTGTCTCCGCGACATCGAAGTTTCTTTGTATTGGCCTGCTCGCACTGGCCGGCGTTATTTTCAGCACCAACCATGCCTCGGCGCAGGCGCAGGAAGCATGTCCACTCCCTGCCGGCGTGACTCCTATCGCGCCTCCGAGCGTGACGGCGCAGCATGTGGAGAGCGGCACTGGCAGCCTGATGGACTTCGCGCTCGGCTCGCGCGCTCGCTTCCTGGAGCAAGCCGGGCGGGGCGCGGGACAATCTCAATATCTCGCATGCCTCATCAGACAGGCCAACAGCGGCTGGCGTTCCGGTTCCACCTATCTCGTCACGCTGACGATCGACGGCCGGGTGTACATCCACGCGCAGGACATGTCCTTGTCGGGCAGGAAGCTCAAGCCCGTGATCTACGGAGCGATCCTTGGAGCGTTGAGAATCGACCCTGCGGAGCTGGCCAACCGTGTTACGGCCCTGGCCGCATTCAATGCAGCCGGAGCCCATGACGGCGGCCCGTTCAATATCCCCGGCGCCTCGGGCTACGCGAGCGTCTATCCCTCGCTGAGGTACAGGGCTCCCATCGTTATGCTCGCCGGATTCGATCTCAACGAAACTCATTTGGTTCCCTTTGGCGCTGAAGACATCGATCACGGCGACCCGGCCGTTACTGCCGCGGACGTAGTGGACCGTGCGACCCTCAAGGACTTCGTCACGCAAGCGGGAAACCACTTCATAGAGCTTGTGAAGACCGGCGATCCAGCTGATCTCTCGAAGGCCAGGACCGCCATGCGCGATCCCAACGGGCCGTGGCGGCATGGTTCCGTGTACATCTACGTCTTGAATTTGAAGAGCGAGACCATCCTGTTCCACGCAGCGTTCCCGGACAGATTCGAGAATCGACCTCTGACACCGACAGTCCGTGACGCCGTGACCGGTGAGTTCATTCTGCCTCAGGTCATCGAGGCGGCGAAAAGCGATCCTGAAGGCGGATTCGTCGAGTACTACTTCGACGATCCCACCGACGCCACCGACAGCGCCGACATTCCCAAGGTGGGCTACGCCCGCAAGTTCGACCGCCAACTCCCAAGGCGGGACGGAAGCACGGCTGAGCTCTCTTTCATCGTCGGCTCGGGCTTCTATGGGAGTGCCTCCGAGGTAGTCGCCACGGACCCGAACGCGGTCATCGAGACCGTGTTGCCGCAGGTGATGCGGGCGATGACCGCGAGCACGGTCGATGCCGTCTCGGGCCGCATCGAGCGGGCAACCTCCGACACCGCGTCGGCGGCAGCGCTCAGCTTCGGCGGCGCCTCCACCCTCTCCGATGCCCTGCTGGCAAACGAGTATGCGCTGGGCAACGGCAACCTGGATTTCAGCCGGCTGCTCGCGAACTCCTCCTTCACCCTACCCCTCAACGCGACGGGTAACGGGGGCAGTGGCCTCTTCGGAGACCTCACGTTCTGGGGCAGCGGGGACTACCGCAACATCGCTGGCGGCGACCCGCAATCCGTGGACTACGACGGCAGCGTGGTGAGCGCCAACCTCGGGGTCGACACCAGGCTGGGCGCGGACATGCTGGCGGGTGTGGCGCTGTCGCAGGCGCGAGGGACGGTGGACTACACGGCCTCCAACGCGTCAGGCGAGCTCACGACCTCTCTGACCAGCGTCAACCCCTACGTGGGCTGGCAGATGGCGGGCGGCATGAACCTATGGGCTGCGGCCGGCTACGGCACGGGCGAGGTGGAGATCGACGACGCATCGGCGGACACGCAATCGAGCGACCTGACGCAGCAGATGGTGGCGGTGGGCGCGAGCGGGCCGTTGATGACGAGCGATCGGATGTTCGAAGGCGGCACCACGAGCCTGTATCTCAAGGGCGAGGCGGCGTTCGCGCAGGCCGAGATCGACGGCTCCGGCACGCTGGAGAGCACGACCCTGAATGCCAGCCAGCAGCGGCTTGTGCTGGAGGGGGTCTACGACCAGAGGCTCGCCTCAGGCGCGACGTTCTCGCCCTCGCTCGTGCTCGGCATCCGGAACGACGGCGGGGACGGCGAGACTGGCACCGGTGTCGAGACGGGGGCCGGTCTGCGCTATTCCGACGCAGCGTCGGGGCTGACCATCGAGGGCCGGGCCCGGACCCTGCTCAGCCACAGCGGCGACTACGAGGAGTGGGGCGTGAGCGGGCTGGTACGGATCGATCCGGGCGCGTCAGGCCAGGGTCTCGCGTTCAGCCTGCAGCCGGCGTGGGGCCGGACGGCGAGCGGCGTGGAACAGCTTTGGGAGAGCGGCGTCAGCGGCGGCGCAGCGCTGGCCGACCGGGGCGCCGGGCGCGTGCACGCGCAGATCGCCTACGGCATCGGCGACACCTGGGGAGCCAATGGCATGCTCACGCCCTACACCGGCGTGTGGCTCTCCGACGAGGGGTCCCGGCGTCTGAGCATCGGCGGCCGTTACGACATCGGGCCCTAGCTCAGGATGAGCCTCGAAGGCGTGCACGGCCAGACGGCGCGCGCCTCAGCCGACCACGGCGTCATGCTGCACGCCAACCTGCGGTGGTAGTCGTAGGGGAATTGCTCTTCCGCTTCCGGCATCCGTCCGCCGCTCGTCACGGCATGCTTGGGCGAGGTGACCTGCGCCTGACCTTGTTCGAGCAGATTACGCGCCGTTGCGGGCGCGGCCGGTCTCAATCAAGGCGAGGATCGTCTCGGGCTTGAGCGGGAGCGACGTGATCTCGACGCCGTAGGGCGAAAGCGCGTCGCAGATGGCGTTGGCGAGCGCGGCCGGCACGGGGCCGGGCCTGCCTTCGCCCACCGCGCGGACGCCGAGCGGATGGTCCGCGCACGGCGTCGGCGCGTGGCCGACGGTCACGGTCGGCACGTCCGCCGCAGACGCGAGCCGGTAGGTCTCGAAATCGGCCGTCAGCTGCTCGCCGTTCTCGTCGTACACGAACTCCTCGAACATGGCGTTCGACATGCCCTGCACGACGCCGCCCTGCACCTGGCCCTCGACCACGATCGGGTTGATGACCGTGCCGACGTCCTCGCAGGTGGCGTAGTCGAGGATCACGAACCGACCCGTTTCGATGTCGACCTCCACCTTGGCGGCCTGCGCGGTGAAGCAGATCATGGGCTTGGGCGCCTCGAAGTAGGCCGTGTGCTGGAGCCCTGGCCCCTCGCCGGGCGGCAGGTCGACCGATCCCATGACGATGCGGTCCGCAAGTGCGGCGAACTCGCGCCGGACGTTGCCGTCCTTCTCGTAGACGACCGCGCCCTCCCTGAAGCTGAAGTCATCGGGGCTCGCGCCCTCCAGCCCGTGATCGTGGATCATGTAGCGCGCCATCTTGGCCTTGAGCGCGGTGGCGGCCTCTGCGATGGCGGCAACGGTGTAGGAAGCCCCGCGCGCGCCGATGGTGCCGGAGCTGAGCGGCGTGGTGCCTGTATCGCCGTGGCGCACGCTCACGTCGTCCGGATGAATGCCGAAGGCGTCGGCGGCGACCTGGGCCATCGTGGTCTCGTGGCTCTGGCCCTGCGGCGCGTCGCCCTCGTGGATCGCGACCTTGCCGCGCGGGTCGATGCGCATGGTGACGACGCCGTAGCCGGGCTGGTTCTCCAGCGGCACCAGCACGTCCGAGGGGATGCCGGAGAACTCGGCGCCGCAGGCGAAGCCGATCCCAAGGTAGTGCCCTTGCGCCCGGGCGTCTGCCTGCAGCATGCGGAAGCCGGGGAGATCGACCTTCGCCAACAGCGTGTCCCATGCCCGCACGTAATCGCCGCTGTCGTGATGGACGCCGGTGACGCTGGTGAAGGGAAACTCGGTGATCAGGTTCCTGCGCTTGAGGTCGGCCGTTTCGAGGCCGAGCCTGTGTGCCAGCATGTCGAGGCCGCGTTCCAGCGCGAAGCGCGTGGGCAGCGCGCCGAACGAGCGCGACGGGCTGAGGCACGCCTTGTTGGTGACCGCGCAGCGGAGCTTGATGTCGGCACGGCGGATCGCGTAGGCGTTCGGCAGCATGACGGAGCCGAGCGAGGGCATGACGAAGCCCCAGTAGACGCCCTGGCGCCCGTCCCCCACGTCGGCGGTGCCGCGGTTGCGGAGCGCGAGGATGCGGCCCTCGCCGTCCGCAGCGATTTCGAGGTCGTGGATCTGGTCGCGCTCCTGGCTCACCGTCATCAGGTGCTCTTCGCGCGTCTCGATCCAGCGCACCGGGCGGCCGAACTTGTGGGCGAGGTGACAGGCCACGACGTGCTCGCGGTAGAAGGGCGCCTTGACGCCGAAGCCGCCGCCCTGATCGCGCGGTGCGATGACCCGAACGTCGGCGGTCGAAAGCTCCAGGAGGTCGGCCAGAGCGAGCCGCTCGATGTGCGGGCGCTGCGTCGTCAGGTGAAGGGTGAGCCCGTCCGCCTCGCTCCATGTCGCGAGCGCGCCCCGCGTCTCGATGGGGCAGACACCGCAGCGGTGCGTGCGGAAGCGCTGCCTGAGCACCACGTCGGCCTTGGCGAACAGCGCCTCGACGGCGGCGTCGTTCTCGTCGATCGTCTCGGCTTCGGAACCGCCCGTGTGGCTGGTGCCGAAGATCTCGTTGCTGTCCCAGTCGGCGTAGACCCGGGGCGCACCGTCCTGCAGCGCGGCCTCGGCGTCCGAGACGACGGGGAGCGGCTCGTAATCGACCTCGACGGCGGCGGCCGCGTCCTCGGCCACGTACTTGTCGTCCGCCACGACAGCGGCCAGCGGCTCGCCGTGCCAGTACGTCTCGTCCACCGCGAGCGGCCAGTACTGCCGGTAGTTGGCATCGAAGGCGGGGATCAGGACCGGAATCTTCTGGCCCTGCATCTCCTGCGAGAGTTCGGCACCGGTGATGGCGCCGGCCACGCCCGGCATGGCAAGCGCCGCCTCGAGGCGAATGTCCTTGATCCTTGCGTGCGCTTGGGTGGAGCGGACGAAGTGGAGATGCAGGCAATCGGGAACGCGGAGATCGGCCAGGTACGCGCCCTGGCCCATGAGCAGACGCGCGTCCTCGCGCCGGGCCAGCGAGCGGCCGATCCAGCGGGTGTCGCCGCTCGCGGTCTCGCCGCTCCCGTTCACGGCGCGCCCTCGGTTTCCGCCGGCGGCGGTTCGGGCTTCAGCCCGTGGCGCATGGCCGAGGCGGCGAGGATGGCCTCCACGATGTGGGCATAGCCGGTGCAGCGGCAGAGATTGCCCACCAGGGCGCGGCGCACGTCCTCTTCGTTCGGGTTGATGTTCTCGTCAAGGAAGTCGGCCGCGTTCATGAGGATCCCGCTCGTGCAGAAGCCGCACTGCAGCGCGTGATAGCGGCGGAACGTCTCCTGCAGGCGGTGCAGCTTGCCGCCCCGGCTGAGGCCCTCGATGGTGGTGATCGCCTTGCCATCGGCCTGCACCGCGAGCTTCATGCAGGACTTGTGGGCCCGTCCCTCGATCTGCACCGTGCAGGCTCCGCAGCGCCCTTCGTACGAGCAGCCGACGTGTGTGCCGGTGAGGCCGCACTTGTCGCGGATGAAATCGACGAGGAGGAGGCGGATCGGCACGGTCCGCTCGTAGGTCCGGCCGTTGACGGTGACCGTGATCGTCTTCTGCACGACCCTACCCTCCCGTCGCGCGGGCGTGGGCCTCGGCCAGCACGTCGCGGCCGAGGGTGCGGATCAGCACCTTGCGGTAGTGGGCGCTGGCCAGATGGTCCGATTGTGTCTCGATTGCTTCGGCCGCAGCGCCCGCCGCCTCGGCGAAGGCCTTGGCTGTGCCCGGCCGGCTTCGGAGCACCTCGCCCACGCCATCGAAGCGCTGGGCGGTCGGCAGAACCCCGCCGACGCTGAAGCGGGCGTGCGTGCAGACGCCGGCCTCGTCCACCTCCACCGAGGCCGCGATGCCGACGATCGGCAATCCATCCACCGTCGCGCCCAGCTTCTCGTACGCGCTCCCGACCCCCCGTTGCCTGGAAGCGGGGAAGTTGATCTCGGTCAGCAGCTCGTCTTCCCTGAGCGCGGTTTCCAGCGGCCCGATCAGGAACGCGTCGATCGGGACCACGCGCGCGCCACCGGCCAGCGAGGTGAGGACGAGAGTCGCATCGAGGCAGAGACAGGCGCTGGGCATGCAGGAGGCGACGCGGTTCCAGCAGAGATTGCCGCCGATGGTGCCGGCATTGCGCACCTGCCGGTCGCCCACTGTTGCTGCCGCGTCACCCAGTGCCTGGAGGGCGCCGCGCAGGGCCGAGGTTTTGGCCAGCTCGCGGTAGCGGGTGAGGGGGCGCACGGTCACGCCGCGCGGGCCTCTGGCGAGGCCGCTCAGCTCCTCCACCTCGTTCAGGTCGATCAGCACCCGCGGCGTCATCAGGCGCGCCCTCATCGCCTGCATCAGGCTCATGCCGCCGGCGATGAACACCGCGTCGTCACCGGCGTCGGCGCGGTTCTGCAGCGCTTCCTCGATGGTCTTGGGTGCGAAATAGGCCTCGATCGGCGCCGGATACATGACGGCCCTCAGCCTATGCCGAATCCCTCGTGCCTGAAACGGCCCAACGTAACCCGGCTTCCGCTCCGAAACTGCCAATCCGGCCAACCCGGTTGCCGCCTGAGCCCGACTCGTCGCGTGCCGGCGGCAGTCTGCGTGTTCCCCAATTGCGAACTGCCCCGGAGCCGGGCAGACTCTGGCCCGGTGCAAATTCGAGAGGGAGGAAGGCAACCATGATCATCAAACGCCGCGGAACACGGAGAGAGGAAGGCGCACGCAAGCGCTTCCTCCAGAGCCGGCGGAACTTCATGAAGGCGGCAGGTCTCACCGGTTTCGGTGCCGCCGCCATGTCGAGCGGCCTGCTCGCGGACATCAACGACGGAGCCCGCGCCGAAGGCGATCCGATTCCGGTCGGCGGCTGCGTGCCGCTCACCGGCTGGGCCGCTGCCGACGGCCTCTCGTTCAAGAGCGGGCTCGAGCTCGCCTGCGACGAGATCAACATGATGGGCGGCATCCTCGGCCGGCCGCTGGCGCCTGTGTTCGAGGACAGCAAGGAGCAGGGCGCCGACAACATCATCCCGGCGATGCAGCGCCTGCTCGACCGCCACGAGGTCCACGCGATCATCAATGGCTACAACACCGGCGCCGTCACCGCCGAGTACGACACGATCGCCGATGCGGGCGTGCCCTACATCCACCACAACACCGACATCGTGCACCACGAGACGGTGGGCAACGATCCCGAGACCTACTACAGCATCTTCATGGCCGACCCCGCCGAGTACTGGTACGGCGAGGGTTTCATGAAGTTCATCAGCGACCTCAACGACAGCGGCAAGTGGGAGGCGCCCAACCGCAAGGTCGCCATCGTCACCGGCTCGCAGAACTACAGCGTGGTCATCGCCAACGCGATGCGCGATTCAGCGGAGAAGTACGGCTGGGAGATCAGCCTCTACGAGACCGTGGTGGTGCCGATCTCCGAATGGGGGCCGACGCTGCAGAAGATCCGCAACGACCCGCCGGCGGCCATCGCGATCACCCACTGGGTGCCGCAGGATCTCGCGCAATTCATGATGCAGTTCGTGCCCAATCCCACGCCGAGCCTGGTCTACATGCAGTACGGCCCGCTGCTCGCGGCCTTCCGCGAGATCGGCAAGGAGGCCACCAACGGCGTGCTCTTCGCCACGGTGGTCGGCGCGCTGCAGGACGAGCTGGGCCAGGAGTACTTCAAGCGCTTCAACTCGGCGTTCGGCGAGAGCGCGAGCCCGCTCACCGGCTCCCAGCCCTACGATTCGTGCCACTATTGGGCGATCGCATCCGCGCTCGCCGGCGGTACCGGCGGGCCCGGCGAGTTCGAGCAGAACGAAAAGGTCTGCGAGCGCATCCGCCGCATGATCTATCGCGGCGTGCAGGGGGCGACGGCGTGGGTGCTGCCCTACCAGGCGGCCCGTACCTACCCGACCGAGACCCCGGACCCCTCGCTCGGCATGCCCCACCAGTTCCTCCAGGTTCAGAACCACCTGGAGCAGGGCAAGCTGATCGCGCCGTCGCCCTACGAGACGGCGCAGTTCCAGGTGCCGCCGTGGATTAACGCCTAAGCCCCGTCATGGAGCGAACGGCGACGGAGGCCTTGCTCTCCTGCCAGGGCGTCGACAAGTATTTCGGCGCCCTGGCCGCCGTTCGCGACATGACGTTCGACGTCTTCCCGGGCGAGGCGCTCGGGATCGGCGGCCCCAACGGCGCCGGCAAGACGACGCTCTTCGACGTGATCTCGGGTCTCAACCCGGCCACCGCCGGCAGCATCACCTTCGACGGCAAGACCATCACGCGGGCCACGCCCGACCGCACCTGCCAGCTCGGCATGGCGCGCACCTTTCAGTTGAACGCCGGCTTCGACACGCTGACGGCGCGCGAGAACACGATGATTGCGGCCTACTTCGGGCGCCACAATCGTCTCATCCCGGGGCTGCGCTTCGACCGGGAAACCCAGAGGCTCGCCGACGAGGCGATGGCCTTCGTGGGCCTGGAGGAGGTTGCCCAGGAGACGGTGCAGACGCTGCCCACCTACCACCGCAAGCTCCTGATGGTGGCGGGCGCGCTCGCCACCCAGCCCAAGATGCTGCTGATGGACGAGCCGGTGGGCGGCCTCAATCCGCAGGAGATTGACGAGGTGATGGCTCTCGTCCAGCGGCTCAAGGAGCGCGGGCTCACCATCATGCTCATCGAGCACGTGATGCGCTTCCTGGTGCGGCTCTCGGACCGGGTGCTCATCATGCACCACGGCGAGAAGATCTTCGAAGGCTCGGCGACCGGCCTCGTTCACGACAAGACCGTGGTGGACGTCTACCTGGGCGAGGGCTCGTCGCGGCGCCTGCAGCACATGCTCGAGGACCAGCCCGCGCCCGACGAGGGGGCCGCGAGCCAGCCATGACGGAGCCGCTCCTGGAAGTCGATTCGCTCGACGCTGGCTACCACGGCCAGCGCGTGCTGCGGGACATCTCGTTCGGTGTGCCGCAGGGCGGCCTCATCACCATCATCGGCCCCAACGGCCACGGCAAGACGACGCTGCTGCGCGCGGTCTCCGGCCTGATCCATCCCATGGCAGGCGAGATCCGCCTGGACGGCAAGGCGATCGGAGGCGCGCGCGTGGACCGGATCGTGGCGCTCGGCATCGTCCACATCCCGCAGGGCGACATGATCTTCTCGGAGATGACCGTGCGCGACAATCTCCTCATGGGGGCCTACCTGCCGGGGCCCTACCGCGTGCTCGACACCAGCCTCAAGGAGGTCTACGCGCTGCTGCCGAGGCTCGAGGAGCGGGAAAGCCAGATCGCGTCCACGCTCTCCGGCGGCGAGCGGCGGATGCTCGCGATCGGGCGCGGGATGATGACCGGCGGGCGCATCCTGCTGATCGACGAGCCCTCGCTGGGTCTGGCTCCCATCGCGATCGACACCATCTACAGCCTGATCCGCGCGCTCAAGGAGGGGGGCCGGACGATCCTGCTGGTGGAGGAGAACGCGAGCCGCGTCGCCGACCTCGCGGATCGAATCTACCTGCTCGACCACGGTGAGTTCGTCTGGCAGGGCACCGCCGGCGAGCTCGACCTGCACGACGAGATCGTCGAGACCTACCTCGGCGGCTGAGGCAGCGCGGTGGAAACGGTCGTCCAGATCATCGTCAGCGGCCTCACGCTGGGCGCGATGTATGCCGCCAGCGCCATCGGGCTCTCGCTCGTCTGGGGGGCGATGGGCGTGCTCAACATGGCGCACGGCGCGCTGCTCACCATCGGCGGCTACGCCTCCTATTCGGCGGTGCTTCACGTGGGCCTGCCCTGGTATCTCGGCCTGCCGGCGGCAATGATCGTGAGCTTCGTGGTGGGGCTCCTGATCTACCACATCATCTTCCGCTTCATGTACCGGCACCCGGCGTTCGAGACCAACGTCATCATCGCCACCGTCGGCCTCGCCATCTTCCTCGAGCAGGTGACGCTGCTGATCTACGGCGCCTATCCCTTCCCGCAGCCCTTCTCCATCGAGGAGGGCTTCTACATCTCCAGCGTCTTCGTCCGCTTCCAGAACGTGCTGATCCTGATTCTCGCCGTCGTCACCATGCTGCTGGTCGCCGCGTTGCTCTCGCGCACGCGCATGGGCCGTGCCATCCGGGCCACGGCGCTCAACCGCGAGGCCGCCCAGCTCATGGGGGTCAACGTCGGCCGCGTCTTCGCCCAGGTGATGGGGATCGCGGGCGTCGTGGCTGCGGTCTCCGGCGTCATGCTGAGCTCGATCACGACGCTCGCGCCGACCATGGGCTACGACCCCATGCTCAAGGCCTTCATCATCTGCGTCATCGCGGGCCTCGGCAATGTGCCAGGCGCGCTCATCGCGGCCTTCGTCCTCGGCCTGTTCGAGGCGGTGGTGCAGTTCGCCGTCGGCGTCCGCTTCGGCTTTCCGGCGCTGCTGGCGCTGGTCATCGTCGCGCTCATCTGGCGCCCCTACGGCGTGTTCGGGCGCCGCCAGGTGCGCCGCGTCTGATGTTCGAGACCGGCCCCAACTGGCGGCGGGACGTCGCCTTCGGCGCGATCCTGGTCGCGGTGATGATCGCGATCCCCTTCCTCGGGCCGTCGCGCTACCTGATCGGCCAGCTCACGCTCTTCTTCCTCTGGGCGACGGTGGTCTCCCAGTGGAACCTGGTGTTCGGCGTCGGCGGCATCTTCTCACTGGCGCAGATGGCGATCTTCGCCTTCGGCGGCTTCGCCACCGGCATGATGGGGCTCTACCTCGGGATCTCGCTCTGGATCGCGCTGCCGCTCGCAGGCATCGGCTCGATCCTCTTCAGCCTCCTGATCGGCCTCGCCTGCCTGAGGCTCCGAGGCCCCTACGTGGCGCTGCTGACGCTCGCCATCGCCCAGGTGATGTACCTGCTCATCATCACCGACACGGCCTGCTATTACATGGAGGGCGTGACCTGCCGGAACTTCACCGGCGGCACGCGGGGCCTCTCCAAATTCGGCGACTTCGGCTTCCGCGAGATGCTGGGCCGGCGCGAGTACCTGAAGGGCGACTACTACCTCTCGCTCTTCCTGCTCTCGCTGGCGCTGGTCTTCTCGTTCGTCATCATCCGCAGCCCGCTCGGCTTTGCCTTCCGCGCGCTCCGCGACAACCCGGAATACGGCATCTCCCGCGGGCTCAACCGCTTCAAGTACCAGCTCCTCGTCTTCGCCATGTCGGCCTTCTTCACCGGGCTCGCCGGCGGCGTCTTCGCCGGGCACTTCCGGGTCATCGGCGCCAACGTCCTGTCGCTTCCGCTCCTGCTCTTCCTGATCTCGATGATGGTGGTCGGTGGGCTGGGGCGCGCCTGGGGGCCGATCCTGGGTGCCGCACTGGTGATGCTGGCAGACGAGGGAATGAAGGACTTCGTCGAGATCAGGAACATGGGCTACGGCGCACTCATCGTCGCCATCGTCGTGCTCCTGCCGCAGGGGGCCGCGGGCGGGCTGGAGCAGGTCTGGGAATGGGGCCGGCGGCAGCTGCGCCGATTGCGGGGCGCCTCTGGCCCGCCGGCAGCCGGCCGCGCCGGCACGGGACGGCGCGAGTAAGCCCTGGCCGCGCCACGCACGTCGCCCGCCGGCCGTCCCGCCCGCTTGGACTGGAACCGGGAACCCTCCGACGACACTCTTGCGACTCCATCCGCGAAGCGACCGGGAACAGGCCATGACAGGAACCGACATCCCACGGAGGTCCGTCGGAGCCGTTACGGTTCTGGTCCCGGACTATCAGGAGGCAATCGACTATTTCGTCGGCACGCTCGGCTTCACGCTCGTCGAGGACACGAGGCTTTCGGAAGGGAAGCGGTGGGTCCTGGTTTCGCCGGGCGCCGGCGCATGTCTTCTTCTGGCGAAGGCGAGAGGCGAACGCCAAAGCGCCGCGATCGGGAACCAGTCGGGCGGACGCGTGTTCCTGTTCCTGACGACCGACGACTTCTGGCGCGACTATAGGACTTACATGAAGCGCGGAGTCGAGTTTCAGGAGGAACCCAGACACGAAAAGTACGGCATGGTGGCTGTATTCAAGGACAGGTACGGCAATCGATGGGACCTCATCGAACGGGATTCGAGCCAGGGCACCTCTTCGGAGAGGGCATGACGCCCTGCACCCGGCCGTAATGCGGGCGGATGACCCCGGAGGTCTCGCGCTTAGCCCGCTTCGGAGAGCGCGGTGTTGATGACGGCGAGGAAGGGCTCGGCGAACCGCTCCAGCTTGGCGTCGCCGACGCCGTCGACCTCGGCAAACTCCTCTCTCGTGCGCGGCTGCCGGTGCACCATGTCGATCAGGGTGCGATCGTGGAACACCACGTAGGCGGGCACCCCGCGCTCCTTCGCCAGCTCCAGCCGGAGCGCCTTGAGCCGGGCGAGCAGGCCCGCCTGATCTGCGGTCAGGGCGTCCGGGGCCTCCTCTCGCCGGGTTTCGCCGGCCGAAGGGGAGGGACGCGCGACCGCGCTATCGGCGCGGTAGTGGAACGTGCCCTCGCCCCGCAGCAGATCGAACCCCGCGTCGGTGATCGCGAGCCCGCCATAGCCCGCGATATCGAGACGCAGCAACCCCGCCGCAACCAACTGGCGGATCAGCGAGCGCCAGTCGTTCTTGCCCCGCTCCCTTCCTACTCCGAAGACCGGAAGCCGGTGATGGCCGAAGCGCACGATCTTCTCGGTCTCGCTGCCTCGCAGGATGTCGATCACGTGTGCGGCGCCGAAGCGTTGGCCTGAGCGGTAGACCGCCGAGAGGGCCATGCGGGCCTCCTCGGTCCCGTCCCGGCGCTCGGCCGGATGAAGGCAGCAGTCGCAGTTGCCGCAGGGGCCGATGCTCTCCCCGAAATAGTCCAGCAGCGTCGCGCGCCGGCAGGATGGTGCCTCGCAGTAGCCCAGCAGCGCGTCGAGGCGCTTGTGCTCGCGCCGCTTGCGCTCAGAGCCCGCGTCCTCGTTCTCGATGAACTGGCGACGCATCCTGATGTCGTCGAGGCCGTAGAGCATGTGCGCCTCGGCTGGCGCGCCGTCGCGCCCGGCGCGGCCGATCTCCTGGTAGTAGGCCTCGACGCTGCCGGGCAGGTCGGCGTGGAAGACGAAGCGCACGTCCGCCTTGTCGATCCCCATGCCGAAGGCGATGGTGGCGACGATCACCACACCGGCCTCGGTCATGAAGACGTTCTGGTGCGCCTCGCGCTCCTCCTTGCTCATGCCCGCGTGGTAGGGGAGCGCGCGCACCCCATCGTCCGCGAGCATGGCGGCGGTCTCCTCCGTCTTCCGTCGCGACAGGCAGTAGACGATGCCGCTCTGGCCCTCGTGGCGGGCGACGAAGCGCCGCAACTGGCGCTTCCATTCGCGCTTCATCTCGACCGTGAGCCTGATGTTGGGGCGGTCGAAGCCGAGCACGAACTGCTCCACCTGCCCGCCGAAGAGTTTTTGGGCAATGTCGTCTCGCGTCACCGCATCGGCCGTCGCCGTCAGCGCCGCGATGGGGACGCCGGGGAAGAGATCGCGCAAACGGCACAGGTCCTCGTACTCGGGCCGGAAGGCGGGGCCCCACTGCGAGATGCAGTGGGCTTCGTCGATGGCGAAGAGGGTGACGGGCAGGCGTGCGAGAGCCGCCAGCATGCGCTCGGTCATCAGCCGCTCCGGGGCCATGTAGAGGAGCCGCGTCTCGCCCGCCGCTGCGCCGCGCCAGGCGGCGACATTCCGGTTGCGGTCGTTGGCGGAGTTTATGCAGTCCGCCGCGACGCCTGCGAGCCGGAGCGCGGCCACCTGGTCCTGCATCAAGGCGATCAGCGGGGAGACCACCACCGTAAGCCCTTCGCTGACCAGCGCGGGGATCTGGAAGCAGAGCGACTTGCCGGAGCCGGTCGGCATCACCGTGAGCGCGTGACGCCCAGCCAGGAGGGCCGCGATCGCCGCCGCTTGGCCGGGCCGAAAATCCTCGAAGCCAAAGACCTCCCGCAGCACGCGGCGCGCCTGGTGAAGGGGGTCTCCCGTCGTCGCCATCAGGCGCACCGCGCCGCTCGCGCGTCTCTCACGGACGAGCGGGCCCGCTGCATTGCCTGCGGATCATCGCTTCTCGTGGGGCAGCTCGTCCCCTCGCGCTCACCCGCGGTGATCCTCGGCAGATTCCCGCGGCACGAAGCCCAGCACGTCCCTGGCGTGGGAGAGATCGCGGTAGCTCCACCTGTTGTCGGAGAGGACAAAGAAGATGTCGTAGCGGATCGCTTCGTCCAGGTCGACGGCAAGCTCGATCGCGTTGACGACGTCGCGCTGGCTGCACCAGACGGAGTGCTGCCGCGCATCGACCGGCCGGTCCTGGGCGTTGACCAGGCCGATGCGGAGCGCGATCACGGAGAGACCGAAGTTGTCCGCATAGTGGCGCCCGAGGGCCTCGCCCCAGATCTTGGTGCTGGCATACGGGCCCTTGGGGCGGGTGGCCATGTCGTGGCGTATCCGCACCCAGTCGGCGGGCACGTCGTGGTAGCGGCCCTCGACGATCGCGCGGTAGGGCTCCTCGCGCTCCCAGCCAGCGACGGTCGCCCCGGAGCTCGCGAACACCACGCGCTTGCAGCCGGCAAGCCTGGCCGCTTCGAGCACGTTGCGGGTGCCGATGACGTTGGTATCGCGCAGCTCCTCCCACGTGTAGCGGTCGCCGGCCTTCGCGGCGAGGTGGATGACGGTGTCCTGCCCCTCGAAGGCGGGCCGGATCGCTTCGAGATCGGAGAGATCGGCACGCACCGTGGCGACGCCGGGAACGTCGCCTCGATTGAGGGCGGTGAGCCGCGCGCGAGGTTCGAGGCGCCTGCGCACGGCAGTGCCGATGAGCCCGCTCATGCCGGTGATCAGGATGTTCGGGTTCAAGGTGCCTTCATCCTCCACGAAACGGACCTCGCCATCGCCTCCGCGGCGCTCGCTTGCGGCCACGGACGCGCACCCTGCGGAGACGGCCGGTCATCGGCTCTTGAGCGCGACCACCGCTTCGATCTCGACGGGTATCTGGTTCGGCAGCGAGCCCATGCCGACCGCCGAGCGCGCGCAACGGCCCGGTTCCCCGAAGATGTCGATCATCAGGTTCGAGAATCCGTCCATGACCCTGGGATGATGCCGAAAGTCCGGCTCCGCGTTCACCATGCCGAGAACCTTGACGAAGCACTCCACCCGGTCGAGGTCGCCGATGGCAGCCTCGAGGCTCGACAGCAGGTTCAGCCCGACCTGGCGCGCTGCCTCGACCGCTTCCTCGACGCTCACGTCGGTCGGGACCTTGCCGCGCGGATAGCTGCCGTCCTCTCGCCGCGGTCCGTGCCCCGCGAGGAAGACAAGGTCGCCGGTGACGACCGCGCCGACATAGGCGCCGAGGGGCGGAAGCGGCGGCGGCAAGGTGATGCCAAGCGCCGCCAACCGTGCTTCGATGGTCATGGTGCCTCCTATTCGTGACCGGCCTGTGCCGCTCCGCTCTCATCCGATCTTCCGGAGCATGCGCCGAGCTGCAGCGTCGGCACAGGCAGCCTTGCGCGGCAGTCCGGGGAGTCAGGGCGAGGGCAGGGTGGTTTCTCGGCGCCGGGTCATTCGTCCCGGTCTGCGGGCGGATTGGACAGGCGATCCAGCACGTCCGCGAGGCGCCCCGAATCGGCGCCCGGCATGCCGATCTCCTTGAGCAGCGCATCCACGATCGGCGCCTGTGCCCGGTACCGCAGCGCGCTGTCGGTGAGCTGCTCGGCGTAGTTGCCCGGCCCGCCGCCCTCGCCCCGGCTGCCGCCGGAGCCGGCTGCGAGGCCGTCGACATGCACGATCTTGATCCCCTCGATGTTCTCGAGGGGCTTGACGGTCTCGCCGATGATCTCCTGCAGCCGCTCGATGATCGCCATCCTGACCTTGAGCTCGATCAGCTCGGGCGTGAGCGCGGTATCGGCTTCGTGCATGGCGCGCTGGGCCTTGGCCTCTACCGCGCTGCGCACGTCCGCGGCTTCGGCGCGGCGCTTCTCGGCATCCGCCTCGGCGTGCGCGAGAAGGCGCACCCGGTTCGCCTCGCTCTCGGTCTGGATGTGGTTGGTCTCCGCCTGCTCGGCGGCCGCCTGGCGCCGCGCCTCGGCGGAGACCACGACGTCGATCGCGGCGCGTTCAGCCTCCTGGCGCGCCCCGACCAGCTCGATCGCCTTCTGCCGCTCGGCGCGTTCCACCTCGCGCACGGTGGCGACGGTCTCGCTCGCCCGGACGGCCTCCGAGCGCGCCTTCTCCGCCTCGGCCTGGGCGCGCGACTGGTCCTTCGAGCGCTCGGCCACCGAGATGTCCCGTTCGAACCGGGCCAGCTCGATGGTGGCGTCGCGGGCGATCTCGTGCTCACGCACCTTCTGCTCGGAATCGAGGCGCGCCTCGCTGACGATGCGCTCGGAGGTGATCTGCGTCAGCTCGATCTGCTCCTGCGCATTGACCCGCGATTCCTCCACGTGGCGGTCGCGTTCCGCCTCGCCTGCCACGATCTCCGACTTCTGCTGCGCCCGCCGGAGCGCGATCTCCTTCTGCTGCTGCAGGCGCGCATGCTCCTCCTGCTTCGCGATCTCGAGCTTGAGGCGCTCCGCTTCGAGGTTCTTCTCCTGAATCGCGACCTCGGCGTCCTGCTCGATCTCGTTGCGCGCCTGGCGCCGTGTCTCGATCTCCGCGGCGAGCTTGGTCAGGCCCTCGGCATCGAAGGCGTTGTTGGGGTTGAAGTGCTCGCGGCTCGTCTGGTCCAGGCCGGTGAGCGAGATCGATTCCAGCTCCAGGCCGTTGTGGACGATCTCCCCGGCCAGCGCCTCCCGGACCGTGCGGACGAAGTCGATGCGCTGCTCGTGCAGCTGCTGCATGTCCCGCTCGGCCGCGACCGCGCGCAGCGCGTCGACGAACTTGCCTTCCAGCAGCGGCCGCAGCTGCTCCGCCTCGATGGTCCGCGAGCCCAGGGTCTGAGCGGCGGCGGCGATCGCATCGGCGCTGGGCCGGACCCGGACGAAGAACTCGGCCGTGACGTTCACCCGCATGCGATCGCGGGTAATCAGCGCGTGCTCGTTCGCACGAGCGAGGTCGAGCAGCACGGTCTTCATGTTGACAGGGGTGGTGTTGTGCAGGACCGGCAGAACGAAAGCGCCGCTGTTCATGACGACCTTCTCGCCGCCGAGCCCGGTGCGCACGAACGACATTTCCTTCGATGCGCGCTCGTAGAGCCACCAGAAGAGCAGCCACGCGATCCCGATGACGGCAAGGATCACGACGATGATCAGGACTATGCCGCCAGCGCCCATCTTCTTGACCTCCCTTGTCGCGGACGTGACCGCTCGGCGGGCGGCCGCCCACTATTGCCGAAACTATTACGGAACTTGTCTCGGCATGCCAGCCTCAATACCCTGCCGGATGGCATGACAGGGCGCAGGTTTCGCGAATAATCGCCCGAAAGAGCTGCCCGAAGGAGCCGAGAAGGCAGGCATGGCGACACGAGCGCGCGAGATCGCTCCAGAAGTCCGAGAGTTGAGCAATTACGTCGGCGGCCGGTTCGAGGCGACCGGCTCGCTCTTCGACGACATAATGCCGGTGAACGGCGCGCCCGTCGCTCGGGTCCACGAGGCCGACGAGGCGCTCGTCGACGCAGCGGTAGAGGCGGCGCGCGGCGCCTTCGAGGGGGCGTGGCGGCCGCTTCCCGTCGCCGAGCGCTGCGCCCTGCTTCACAGGGTTGCCGACGGCATCGAGGCGCGTTTCGACGAATTCCTCGCGGCGGAAGTGGCCGATACCGGCAAGCCGGCGCAGGTCGCGCGTCAGATCGACATTCCGCGCGGCGCGGCCAACTTCCGCCTGTTCGCCGATCTGTTCAAGACGGCGGGAACCGATTGCTTCGAGATGGACACGCCCGATGGCCGCGGTGCGCTAAATTACTCGGTGCGTGAGCCCCACGGCGTGGTGGGCGTCATTGCGCCCTGGAACCTGCCGCTCCTCCTGCTCACCTGGAAGGTCGCGCCGGCACTCGCGAGCGGGAACACGGTCATCGCCAAGCCTTCCGAAGAGACACCGGCGACGGCGACCCTGCTCGCGGAAGTGATGGACGCGGCCGGCGTGCCGCCCGGCGTGTTCAACCTGGTACACGGCTTCGGTCCGGATTCGGCCGGCGAATGGCTCTCTCGTCACCCGGGGATCGACGCTCTTACCTTCACGGGCGAGAGCAGGACCGGCGCTGCCATCATGAGAGCCGCCGCCGATACCGTGAAGCCGCTTTCGTTCGAGCTCGGCGGCAAGAATGCGGCCGTCATCTTCGCCGATGCGGATTTCGAGGCGGCGATCGAGGGCACGACACGCTCGGTGTTCGCGAACTGCGGGCAGGTGTGCCTGTGTTCGGAGCGGGTCTACGTCGAGCGCCCCATCTTCGAGCGCTTCGTGGAGGCCCTTAAGGCGCAGGCGGAGGCGCTCGTTCCGGCCGATCCGTGGGACGAAGCCTGCACGCTGGGGCCGCTCATCTCGGCCGAGCATCGCGCCAAGGTTCTCGGCTACTACGATCTGGCCAGGGACGAGGGCGCAGAGGTGGTGACCGGCGGGGGCGTGCGCCGCTTCGGCGACGCGCGAGACTCGGGCTCCTATGTGGAGCCGACGATCTGGACCGGCCTCGACGACAGCGCGCGTGCTGCGCGGGAGGAAATCTTCGGGCCGGTCTGCCATATCGCACCGTTCGACGCCGAGGATGAGGCGGTCGCCCGCGCCAACGACAGCGACTACGGCCTCGCAACGGCTGTCTGGACCCGCGACCTGTCGCGCGCGCACCGCGTGGCGCGACGCATCCAGGCCGGGATCTGCTGGGTCAACTGCTGGTTTCTCCGCGATCTCCGAACCCCGTTCGGCGGCGTCAAGCTCTCCGGAATCGGCCGCGAAGGCGGGCTTCACTCGCTCAACTTCTACGCCGAGCAGAAGAACATCTGTGTCAAGCTCTAAGCCTGTCCCCGTTACGGCGGCGGCGCTTCCGCAGCCGCGATTTCGTTACAGCCCGTGCGTGAAGGCCGGGCCTCATTACCGGTTCGCAGGCATGATCGCGCTCGATCCCGAAACCGGCGCCCTGGAGGCGGGCGGGCCGGGCGCCGAGACCGCGAAGATTCTGGACAACCTCCTCACCGCGTTGCCGGAGATCGGTCTCGGGCTGGAGGACATGGTGTCGGCGACCATCTACACCACCGCGTTCGAGCGGTTCCCGGCAATCAACGAGGCCTGGGAGGCCGTGTTCTCCGAGGGCGTCCACCCGCCGGCACGAACCGCCGTCGGCGTCCAGGCGCTGCCGCTCGGCGCGACGGTCGAGGTCGCATTCGAGTTCTACAAGGAGGCGATCTGAGAGCGCTATGGCCTGTCGCGCGCGTGATGGCGTATTCTCGGCCGACCCTGCGGGGAGCCGGTCCCTGAGGCGGGGCGGAAGAGGCGATCGTGGCAAAGGGTGAAATCCTCGCGGGCTATCTCGCTCCCCACCCTCCGCATCTAGTTTACGGCGAGAACCCGCCGCAGAACGAGCCCAAGTCGGAGGGCGGATGGGAGCCGCTCAGGTGGGCCTACGAGCACGCGCGCGAGAGCCTCGAGCGCCTGAACCCGGACGTGCTCCTGGTGCATTCGCCGCACTGGATCACCCAGCTCGGCCATCACTTCCTGGGGGTGGAGACGCTCTCCGGCAAGTCCGTCGACCCCATCTTTCCGAACCTGTTCCGCTACACCTTCAGCCTCGACGTCGACGTCGAGTTGGCCGAGGCGTGCTGCGAGAAGGCGCGGGCCAAGGGCCTCGTCGCGAAGATGATGCGCAACCCCAGGTTCCGGGTGGATTACGGCACGATCACGACGCTCCACATGATCAGGCCCCAGTGGGACATCCCGGTGGTGGGGATCTCCGCCAACAACTCGCCCTACTACCTCACCACCGAGGAGGGGCTGGAGGAAATGGACCTGCTGGGCAAGGCGACGCGCGAGGCGATTGAGGAGACCGGCCGCCGCGCCGTGCTCCTGGCCTCGAACACGCTGAGCCACCTGCACTTTCAGGAAGAGCCGCCGCTGCCAGAGGACATGTCGCGCGAGCATCCCTTCAGCCACGAGGGCTACCGCTGGGACATGCGGATCATCGAACTGCTGCGCCAGGGGCGAACCGACGAGGTGTTCGAGGTCCTGCCGCAGTTCATTGACGAGGCCTTTGCCGAGGTGAAATCCGGCGCGTTCACGTGGATGTTCGCGGCGATGGGATACCCCAAGCTTCCCGGCAAGCTGCATGGCTACGGCACCGTAATCGGCACCGGCAACGCGGTGATGGAGTGGAACCTCGCCGAGGCCGGCCTGACGCGGGCCGACGTCGCCCCGTGACGATGGCACTCGCGGGATCGGCCGCGCGATCATGACCCTCGCCGCTGCGTTCCTTGTTCCGGGCTCGCCGCTTCCCTACCTGCGCAAGGAGAATCCGCCCTGGGTCGGCCTCGCCGCCGGCTACGAGAAGGCGGCGCGGGCGCTGGCCGCGGCCCGCCCGGACGTGGTGCTGCTCTATTCCACCCAGTGGGTGGCCGTGCTGGATCAGCTCTGGCAGGCGCGGCCGCGCCTGCAGGGCGAGCACGTCGACGAGAACTGGTACGAGTTCGGCCAATTGCCGTTCGACCTGCACATCGACACCGAGCTGGCGCAGGCCTGCGTGGAGAGCGCCAACGCGCTCGGACTGGCTTCGAAGGCCGTGGACTACGACGCCTTTCCGGTCGATAGCGGGACCATCGTCGCCAGCAACTGCCTCGATCCCGAGGGCGCGCGGCGGTTCACGCTGGCTGCCAACAACCTCTACCACGACTTCGAGACTACCCGGCGCATTGCCACCATCGCCGGCGAGGCCGCGAGCGCGCAGGGCAAGCGATTCGCTGCCGTCGGCGTCGGCGGGCTCTCCGGCACAGTCTTTCGAGAAGAGATCGACGTCGCCGACGATCGGATCGCGAGCGACGAGGACGATCGCTGGAACCGGCACATGCTGAGCCTGCTGGAGAAGGGCGAGACGCAGCAGGTCGACCGGGAGTGCGCCGACTATGTGCAGGCGGCGAAGGTCGACATGGGCTTCAAGCACCTCGCCTGGATCCAGGGTGCGACCGGCGGGCGGTACTACGGCGCGCGCATTCACGCCTACGGCCCGACCTACGGAGCGGGCGCGGCGGTCGTCGAGTTCAAGGTTTAGGGAAGCGGACAGGAACAGGGAGAAGACGATGAGAAAGATACTCTTGCTTGCGGCGTTCGCGATGGTCGCCGCGACGTCGTTCTGGCAGGCCGCGCCGGCGCAGGCGGCCGACGATTGCGTGGTCACGGTGGGCCGGGTCGTGCCGCTCACCGGGCCCCTGCTGGACATGGGCCGCGAGACGCCCTGGCTGGACCACAACAAGGTCGATCCGATCAACGAGGCCGGCGGCCTGCAGGTGGGCGACCAGCAATGCAGGATCGAGTTCAAGATCTTCGATTCGAAGGGCACGATGGCCGGTTCCGGCGAAGCGGCAACGCGGGCGATCCTGGACGAGAAGGTCGACGTGGTCTTCGCGCAGGGCACGCCTGACACGACCAACGCTCCGTCGGATCTGTGTGAGCGTTACGAGGTGCCCTGCATCACCTCGAACACGCCGGTCGAGGCATGGCTGTTCGGCCCCGACGGCAAGCCCAAGACTTACGCCTACACCTATCACTTCTTCTTTGGCGTGCCCGACCTCGTTGCCAATCACGTCGGCATGATCAAGTCGCTGCCCGGCGGCTTCAACGGGAAGATCGGCTACCTCTATCCCAACGATCCCGACGGCGTGGTGTTCGCGAGCCTGTTCGATCCGACCTTCAAGGGGGAGGGCTGGGAGCCCGTCGATCCCGGCCGCTTCGAGCAGGGCATTCCCGACTTCTCCGCGATCATCAACAAGTTCAAGCGCGGGCGGGTCGAGGTCGTGACCGGCGTGCTGGCCCCGCCCGATCTGCAGAACTACCTGCAGCAGGCGGCGCAGGCGGGCTTCAAGCCGCGCATGTACATCATCGACAAGGCCACCGGATATCCCGAGGCGATGCGGGCGCTGGGCGATTTCGGCATCGACATCCTGAGCGTGAACTTCTGGTCGCCGGCCTACCCGGGGTCGTCGAAGTATGGCGGCTACTCGGGCCAGGGGCTGGTCGACGCCTACGAGAGCGCCAATCCGGACAAGTACTATTCGCCGCCGCTGGCGTACACGGACGCCTCCTACGACGTCCTGTTCGATGCCCTGCAGCGGGCGGGCACCACCGATCGTGCGGCGCTCCTCGCTGCGCTGGCCGAGACCGACCTCGAGACCGTCGTCGGTCAGGTCAAGTTCAACGAGCAGCACTATTCGGTTCAGCCGCTCGGCGGGGCGCAATGGCGCGTCGATGAGGAGACCAGCCGCTGGGTCAAGGACAACGTCTACAACGCCGTCTACCCGGACGTTCAGAAGACCGCGGAGATGCGTCTCTACCAGCAGTAGCGTACCAGGGGCGGCGGCGGTTCGCGTGCCGCCGCCCCGTCGCCTGCGTTCGCGTCGTGGGCCCCCGACCGGTCTGGCAGGATGACCGAGATTCTGGCTGTTTCCGAGCTCCGCAAGTCGTTCGGCGCGCTCCGGGTGGCCGACCGCATCTCCTTCGTCGTGCAGAAGGGGGAAATCCTCGGCATCATCGGCCCCAACGGCGCCGGCAAGACGACGCTGTTCGGCCTCCTCGCCGGCAATATCAGAGCCGACGCGGGGCGCATCGAGTTCGACGGCGTCGACGTGACCCACTTGCCGGCACACGACCGCGCCCGTGCTGGCCTCGCCCGGACCTATCAGGTGCCGCGCCCTTTCACGCACATGACGGTGTTCGACAACCTGCTGGTGGCCGCTCGTTTCGGCGGAGCGATGGACGAGACGGAAGCGGAGACCTGGGTCGACCGCGTGATCGGCGCGATGGGACTGCGGGCCGAGCGCAACACGCTCGCGGGCCGGTTGCCGCTCTTGATGCGCAAGCGCCACGAGCTGGCGCGAGCCCTTGCCGCACGACCAAAGCTCGTGCTGGTCGACGAGGTGGCGGCCGGTCTCACGGACGCCGAAGTGGAGCAGTTCATCGCGCTCATTCGCGGCATCCGCGATTCGGGCATCACGGTGGTGTGGATCGAGCACGTGATGAAGACCATGCTGACTGCGACCGATCGCCTGATCGCGCTGGATGCCGGGCAGCTCCTGGTCTCCGGTCCGCCGCAGGAGGTAATCAACGCATCGGAAGTGCGCCGTGTCTATCTTGGCGCCTGAGGATGACGGGCCGCTTCTGAGGGTCGCGGGTCTTTCCGCCTACTACGGTGAGCTTCGCGCGCTCGCCAACATCGGCTTCGAGATCGAGCGCGGGGAGATCCTCTCGATCATCGGCGCCAACGGTGCCGGCAAGACGACTCTGCTGAAGTCCCTGGTGGGCCTGATGAGTCGCGGGCGCCTCTCCCGCATCGAGGGGCGAATCGAATTCGAAGGCCGCGCCATCGAGCACCTGGCGACCGAGGACATCGTCAACGCCGGCATGGCGCTGGTGCCCGAGGGCCGCCGCCTGTTCTCCCGACTGTCGGTGCAGGAAAACCTCATGGCTGGCGCCTATCTGCCCCGCTGCCGCGGCACGCTGAAGGAGCGCCTCGAGGAAATCTACGCGCTGTTTCCCGTGCTCGCCGAGCGGCGCCGGCAGATCGTCTCGCAAATGTCCGGCGGCGAGCAGCAGATGGTGGCGATCGGGCGGGCGCTGATGTCGTCGCCGAACCTGATCCTGTTCGACGAGCTATCGCTTGGCCTCGCGCCTTCCGTGGTCGACGACATCTACCGCAAGGTCCGGCAGATTCACGAGCTGGGCGTGACCGCAATCGTGATCGAGCAGGACATGAAGCGGGCGCTCCGCGTCGCATCGCACGTGTTCGTCATGCTCGAGGGTCACGTCGTGCTGGAGGCCAGGCCCGAGGATGTGACGGAGGAGCAGGTCAGCGCCGCCTACTTCGGCACCGAAATCGAAGGCTTCGGCCGATGAGCGAGGATCTCTACTGGTCCCTCATCGACATCGCCAACGGCCTTCTTTCGGGCACGATGCTCGGCGGCTACTACGCCATCATCAGCCTCGGCCTCGCGCTGGTGTTCGGTGTCATGCGCCTGGTCAACCTGGCGCACGGCGACTGGCTCATCGTCGCCGCCTACATCGCGGCGGTGATCGTTCAGTTTCTTGGGTTTCCGCCCTTCGCCTCGTTGATCGTCGTCGTCCCGGCCATGTTCGCGATCGGGTATGCGCTGCAGCGCTACGTGCTGAACCGGGTCTCGGTGCAGGCGATGGAGGAGAAGGGCATGTCGTCCGGCTTCGGGCTCATGTCCCCGATCCTGGTGACCTTCGGCATGTCGATCGTGCTCGCGCACGCGCTGCTCGGAATCTTCGCCTCCGACGCCACGGTCATCAAGAACGCGCTGAGCTACTCGGCGATACGGCTTACGCAGGATCTCAGCATCTCGACGCTGCGCCTGATCTTCTTCGGCATCGCCGGCGCGATCCTGGTGGGCGTTCACCTGTTCCTGCATCGCACCCATGCGGGGCGGGCGATCCGCGCGGCGTCTGACGACCCGGAGGTCGCCTCCCTCATGGGCATGCGGACGGCGCGTATCTACGCGCTGGCAAGCGCGATCTCTCTCGCGGTGGCGGGCGTTGCCGGTGTCGCCGTCGGCATGTCGCGCACCTTTCAGCCGTTCGACGGGCCGCAGTTCCTGTTGATCGCCTTCGGCGTGGTGATCGTCGGCGGCCTCGGATCCATCGCCGGCAGCCTGGTCGGCGGTGTCCTGCTCGGCATCACGCAGGTTCTGGCCGGGACCTACTTCGGCCCTTCGGCGCAACTCGTCGCAGGCTACATGCTGATCCTCTTCGTGCTCGCGGTGCGCCCGCAGGGGCTCTTCTCGCGATGATCGCGCGCGGGCTCAACTTTCTGCTGAGCGGCTGGTCGGGCCGCGGCCTGCTCGCCGCGCTGCTCGCCTTCGCCATCGCCATCCCGTGGCTGGTCGGCGATCAGAGCTACGTGACCTATCTGGTTTTCACGTTCTTCGTGTTCGCCGTGTTCGGCCACGCCTGGAACCTGCTGGCCGGCTACTGCGGCCTGCTCTCTTTCGGCAACCAGGTCTATGTCGGCATCGGCGGCTTCGCGCTCGCGATCATGTTTTACTACGGCGGCATCAACGTCTGGCTGGCGCTGCCGATCTCGGGAATCGTCACCGCGGCCTTTGCTTTCCTGCTGGCGACGCCGGTACGCGAGAGCCTGGTCGGCATCGGTGTCTGGAAGCCCGTGGCGATCGCCGGCGTTCTGTGGGCCGGCTACGAGGTCGCGCTCGGCTACTTTCCCGAGGCCGACATCTTCGGCGAGGTCTACATCCGCCGCGTCATCATCCTCCTGCTGATCTTCCTCGGCGCCCTCCCGCTGCTTCGCCTGCAGGGCGCCTATTTCGCGGTCGCAAGCTGGCTGATCGCGGCCGCGGTGGGCTCGATCTTCAACGAGTGGAAGGTGGTCGGCGCCGGCGGCGGCATGCAGATCAAGACCGACGCCACGCAGGTTGAGATGTACTACGCAGGGCTCGGGCTGCTGGTGTTCGCGACCGTGGTGATCGCACGGCTGCTCAAGAGCCGCTACGGGCTCGCACTGACGGCAGTGCGCGACGACGAGGAAGCGGCGCGCACGGCCGGCATCGACATCCGCAAGGTGAAGTTGATCGTGTTCGTGGTCGCGGGCGGGCTCAGCGGCCTCGCGGCGGGCCTCTTCTATATCGACGCGGTGATCATCACGCCACCGGCCGCGTTCACGATCTTCTGGTCAGCCTATTTCGTCTTCATCGTCGTCGCCGGCGGCATGGGCACGCTGGCCGGACCGATCGTCGGTGCAGCGATCTTCGTGGTCGTCGACCGCGTGCTGTCCGGCGTCACCGAGTATCCGCTGCTGGTCCTGGGAATCGCGGCTGTGGTCATCATCTTCGTGATGCCGCGCGGCGTCATGGGCATCGTCAATGCGCTGCGGCACCTGGACGATTCCGCGACCGGCCGCAACGAGCTGCTCGAAGCGCTCGGCATCGGCGACCGGCTGCAACGCTCCCTCTTCTTCGCCAGACGGCGCGACACGGCGCCGGGCGTGGTGGCGGCCCTGCTGGTTCCGGGCAGCCCCCTGCCGCTCCTTGCCCGTGACAATCAGCCCTGGTCCGAAATCGCGGACGGCTTCGAGAACGCGGCGGCTCTACTGCGTGATGCGAATCCCGACGTCGTCCTCGTCTACTCGACCCAGTGGCTCGCCGTTCTCGACCAGCCGTGGCAGACGCGTCCGCGCGTCCGCGGCCTCCACGTCGACGAGAACTGGTACGACTACGGCGAGATCGACTACGACATCCGGATTGATACCGAGCTTGCGGAGGCCTGCATCGGCGCCTGCCGCTCACTCGGGATCAGGGCCCGCGGCGTCGATTATGACGGCTTCCCCATCGATACCGGCAGCATCGTCGCCAATCGCTTCCTCAATGCCGACGGCGACTGTGCGGTCGTCATGGCGGCGAACAACCTCTATCACGATTGGGAGCAGACCCTGAAGCTGGGCGAGATGGCGGCGAACCAGGCGGTGCGCCTCGGCCGCCGGGTCGCCGTGGTCGGCGTGGGCGGCCTGTCGAACTCCGCCTTTCGGCACGAGATCGACCCCGCTGACGATCGCATTGCAAGCGCGGACGAGGACGCGTGGAACCAGCGGATGCTCGACATGATGGTCAAGGGCGATGCCTCGGCGATGAAGGCGCTGATCGCGGACTATGTGCGGGAAGCCCGCGTGGACATGGGGTTCAAGCATTTCGCCTGGGTGCTGGGCGCCATGGGAGGCCGCTTCCACAGTGCGACCGTTCACGCCTACGGCCCGATCTATGGCAGCGGCGCGGCGGTCGTGGCGTTTCACGCGAGCGAAGAGGCCGCGGCTCTCGCAGCGGCGCGGCGAAGACGCCGCCGGCGGCAAGCTCAGCGGGAGCAGGCCGCGCAAGGCAGGGCGCGAAACGACGCCGGCGCCGGACGACGAGCGCTGCTCCGTTGGCTCCCGGCGGGTTCGCGTCAGCGGGCACCGGCCGATCCTTCGCCGGCGGCGCCGTCAGCCGCGCCTCCGTCGCTTCCCGCGCGTCGGCAGGCTGCCACGCGGACCGGCCCTGCTCTCTATCGCTCGTTCCGCACGCAGGCCGAAATCGACGCGCAATACGACGTCGAGAGCAGCGTGCCCGATTTCGGCCGCTACGTGGATTTCTTCCTCTCCAACAGCGCACGCGTGCGCAAGGCGCTCGAGCCCCGGCTCGACGTGCCCTTCGGCCCGACGACCGCCGAAACCCTCGACATCTATCCGGCGGCGCGACCCGATGCGCCGATCCACATGTTCATTCACGGCGGCTACTGGCATTCGCTGAGCAGCAAGGAGTTCAGCTTCGTGGCCGAGGGCCTGGTGGCGGCAGGGGTGACGGTGGTGATCAACAACTACGCGCTCTGCCCGGAGGTCACGATTGGCGAGATCGTGCGCCAGAACCGCGCCGCGGTGGCATGGCTCTACCGCAATGCCGCAACCTTCGGCGGCAACCGGAGCCGCCTCCACGTGTCGGGGCATTCGGCCGGCGGCCATCTGACGGCTATGCTGCTCGCGACCGATTGGGAGCACGATTTCGGGCTGCCGCCCGACCTCGTCAAGGGCGGCACCGCGATCAGCGGTCTGTTCGACCTCGAGCCCTTCGTTCACTCCTGGCTGCAACCCAAGCTCCGCTTGACTTCCGACGAGGTCGACCGCATGAGCCCGATCCGGCACGTCCCGGACCGCGCCTCCCCCCTGATCGTCACGTTCGGCGGCGATGAATCCGCGGAGTTTCGCCGGCAGTCCGAGTCCTTCCTCGCCGCCTGGACCGCGAAGGGCCTCGACGGCCGCTACCTCGACCTGCCGGACCGCAACCATTTCACGGTGCTCGAGGACTACATGGACCCCGGCAGTCCGCTCTGCCGCTCGATCCTGCGGCAGATGGGCATCGCCTGAGCCCAGACCGTTTTGGGTACATGCGCGGCGAATGGAGCAAGTTCATCTGGCAAGTCTCCGGCTGGGATGTGACCATGTACCCGGACTGCCTGCCCTGACGGGGTGCCGGAGAAGCGCCGATGACTTTCCAACTTACGCCCGCACAGATCGACCGCTTCAACGAAGACGGCTTCCTGATCGTCGACAAGCTGATCGACGGCGAGACGGTGGACGCGCTGCGCGCGCGTTACGAGAAGCTCTTTCGCGGCGAGTTCGAAACCGGGATCCTGCCGGATGAGGTCAACTGGCAGGAGGGCGAGAGCGACCCCTCGCTCACCCGGCAGATCTGCAACGCGTGGAAGGCGGATCGAACGGTCGCATCGGTCGTCATGCGGGCGGACCTCGGCCAGGCGATCGCCACGCTCGGCGGGTGGCCCGGCGCGCGCCTGATGGTCGACAACGTGCTGTGGAAGCCGCCCGGCACGCGGCCGCTGGCCCTGCACCAGGACAACGCCTATCTGCGGTGGTTCCAGCCCACCGAGCTGCTGAGCTGCTGGATGGCGCTCGACGACACCAGGGCGGATGCGGGGACGCTCGAATTCGTGCGCGGATCGCACCGCTGGCACCATTCGCAGCCCGAGGGTGAGTTTCACGGCCCCAGGGAGTACCGGAAGTACATGAAGCAGGCCGCAGCCAGGGAGGGCGTCGAGCCGGACGTCGTCCATGTGGAGGTGCCCAAGGGCGGCGGCTCCTTCCATCACGGCTGGACCTGGCACGGCTCGGGCGACAACACTGCGACCGTCCCCCGCCGCTCCCTGGTGCTGCACGCCATGCGCAGCGACACCCGCTACGTTCCTGACCACCTGGGCCAGGGCGTCGGCCCGATCTACAGCCGCTACAAGAGGCTCGGCGACGACACCATCGACGAGAACTACTTTCCCATTCTCTGGACCCGCGACGGCTATCGAACCCCGGATATCGAGACTTACCTGAGCGCTGTCCACGACTGAGCCGCGATGGGCGGCCGGCTCCCCGACGCGGCTTGCGCAAGGCAACGCCCCGCCCGGTGTCCCGGACGGGGCGTCGATATCAACCCGGACGGCCGGGACGCGGCTACGCAGCCGCCTTTCCGGCTCGCCGGTTTCCCGCCTTAGCGGGCGATGTACTCGTAACGCTTGCCGAACAACACATCCATGGGCACCGGCTCCGAGATGGTCCAGGAGTCGACGACCGCCGGCTGATTGTCCGTAGTCTCCACGATCAGGTACGGCGCGAAGTTCTGGTGGTGGAGCTGGTCCGTGAAGGTCCTGGTGCCGACCAGCACCGGCTCCTCGCGGAAGCTCTCCAGCACCTCGACCACGGCGTCGGAATCGAAGGTGCCGGCCTTCTCCACCGCCTTGGCCCACATCTCGAAGACCACGTAGCCGGGGAAGGCGTACTGGTTGTTCACCGGCTCGCCGAACTTGGCCTCGTACTTCTTGAGGAACTCCTGCACCGCCGGGCGCGGATCGTCGCCGTAGATCGACGCCTGCTCGGGCACGAAGTGGCCGGAGAGACCGGGCACCGATTCCTGCCAGTAGGTGCCGGTCATGGAGCTGCCGCCGCCGATGGGAGCGTCGATACCGGCTGCGCGGATCTGCTTGATCGCGCTCGCCCCGCCGGGGATGTAGCTGCAGTTCTCGATGATGTCGGGCGCCTCGGGCAGCGCCCGGATGCGGTCGACCTGAGCCTGGATGCTGGGATCGTCGTTCTGATAGACGTCGTGGCCGACGACCTCGCCGCCGAGCACTTCGCGCCACATCCAGTCGAAGCCGTAGCAGATGCCCTTGTTGTACTCGAGGATGTCGTCGAGCAGGAGGTAGGCCGTCCGCCAGCCCTTCACCTTGTAGCCCCACTCGGCGATCGTGGCACCCTGCACCGCGGCAAGGATCGAGCTCGAGAACGAGTACTTGCCGATCCCCTGGATGCCGGCGAGCACGCTCTCCGCGCACAGGAAGATCGAAATGATTCCGGCGTTCTGCGCCTGCAGCGCGGCGGGCGCGCCGAAGTCGTAGTCGCAGTCAACCGCCATCGCGACGGCGCCTTCGTTGATCACCGAGATTCCGGCCTTGGCACCCTCCGCACGGTCGGTCTTGCCGTCGGCGAAGACCGGCCTGATCTGCTTGCCGAGGAGGCCGCCCTTGGCGTTCCAGTCGTCGATCGCGATCAACGCCGCATTGGTCGACGGCCCGCTGTAGGCCTGCATCCAGCCGGAGTACGACGCGGCAAAGCCGAAGACGACCTCGTGATCGTCGGCCATCGCCGGCGCGGCCGATGCCATGCCCAGCGCGAGCGCGCCGGCCGCAGCTAGTGAGACGACTTTTCTCATCCGAGTTGACCTCCCTGCATGAGACTCCACGCGCTCGGCCGGATGCCGAGCACTCTATGACGACGCATTGTCAACGCGACTCCGGTATTTGCAAGCCCGATTGAACGGCGGCTCTCAGGCGGTATCGGGAGCCTCGCGCGATTTCCCCGTTGATTCGTGACCCGGCCTTCGGTAGCTAACGATGGAGACGCGGGCGCCCCGGGGGGTTTTGGGGCGCGGGGTGGGGGGCCCCAGAACGGGGATAGGGGGGGGGCGCGGGGGGGGGGGGGGGGGAGGAGGGGGCCGCCGGGGCCGCGGGGGGCCCCCCCCCACCGGCCACCCCCCCCCCCGGGGGGCGCCCCCCCCGGCGCGGCCGCGGCGCCCGGAACACCGG
>JAPPMY010000024.1:0-20413 GCA_028818855.1 Rhodospirillales bacterium | reverse complement strand
GGTTTCGGGGCCCCCCCGCGTTTTCCCCGGTTTTTTGCTCCCCCCGCCCTGGGTTCCAAACCCTGGCCCCCGCCCCCCCCGGGGCTTTGGGGGGCCCGCGTCTTGGGCGCCACGATACGTCGATTCGGGTGAGGCAGCGGAGGGCGGCTGGTGTCAGAAGGCGCCGGGTCCGAGGTCACGAGGCAGAACGGCGAGACGCTGGAAGCGCGCGGCGTGACCGTCCGCTTCGAAGGTCTCACCGCAGTCGACAACGTCGACGAGACCCTGCACCAGGGCGAGATCCTGGGCCTGATCGGCCCCAACGGCGCCGGCAAGACAACCCTCGTCAACGCGATGACCGGCTTTCAGGTCCCTGCCGCAGGCGAGGTGCTGCTCGGCGGCAAGGTGATCTCGAAGCTGACGCCCCACTGGATCAGGCGCCACGGCGTGGCGCGTACCTTCCAGGCCGGGCGCCTCTTCCGCGATATGCCCGTGAGCGAGAACGTCGAGGTCGCCGCCGTGAGCCTCGGCCTCTCCCGCCGCAAGGCGCACGCGCAGGCGATGGAGATACTGGAGTGGATCGGGCTCGCCGATCAGGCCCTGGACCCGGCAGGCGTGCTGCCCTACACGGACGAGCGCCGCGTTGGCATCGCACGCGCGCTCGCGATGAACCCGGCCTTCGTCCTGCTGGACGAGCCGGCGGCCGGGATGTCCGACCTCGAATGCGACGACGTCATGCACCTGGTGCGCGAGATCCCCGAGCGCTTCGGCTGCGGGGTGCTGCTGATCGAGCACAACATGCGGGTGATCATGGGGGTGTGCGAGCGCATCCACGTGCTGGACAGCGGGCGGACCATCGCGCGCGGCACCCCGGCCGAGGTGCAGAGCAACGAGGCGGTCATCGCCGCCTATCTCGGACACGAGTAAGGCGCATGCTGCTCTCGGTCGACGACATCTATGTGCACTACGGGCGGGTTCCGGCGGTGCGGGGCGTGAGCATCGGCGTGAGCGAGGGCGAGATCGTCTGCATCGTCGGCCCCAACGGCGCCGGAAAGTCCACGACGTTGCTCACCATCTCCGGTGTGCTCCGCCCCTCCCAGGGCGCGATCTCGTTCGACGGCGATTCGATCGCCGGCCTCACGCCGGAGGCGGTGGCGCGGCGCGGCATCTCCCAGGTGCCGGAGGGACGGCACGTCTTCACGACGCTCAGCGTCGAGGAAAACCTGCGGCTCGGCACCAGGATGCGCCGCGACCGGGGCGAGATCGAAACGGATTTCAAGCGGGTGCTTGAGCTCTTCCCGGTGCTGGCGGAGCGCCGCAAGGGCGCGGCGGGCAAGCTCTCCGGCGGCGAGCAGCAGATGCTGGTAATCGGCCGGGCACTGCTCACCAACCCGCGCATCATGACCATCGATGAGCCCTCGCTCGGACTCGCGCCCAACCTGGTGGACCGGGTCTACGAGGTCCTGCTGGAGCTCAGGAAATCGCGGGGGCTTACGCTGCTCATCGTCGAGCAGAGCTCGGAGCGGGCGCTGAAGGCGGCGGACCGCATCTACGTGCTCCGCAGCGGCGAGATCCAGCTGGAGGGCGACGCCGCGGAGCTGCAGGACGGCGAGAAAGTGAGACAGGCCTATTTCGGCTTCACCGAGGGGGTGGAGCACACCGGCGAGGCGACCTTCTGATGGAAGTCGTCGTCCAGACCATCATCTCGAGTCTCAGCCTCGGCAGCTTCTATGCCCTGGGCGCGCTCGGCATCGGGCTCCTCTTCGGCGTGCTGAGACTCATCAACTTTGCCCACGGCGACTTCATAACGGTGGGCGGGTTCTCGCTCATCGTGCCGGCGACGGCGGTCGTCGCGATCCCGCTGATCCTCGACTTTCATCCGGTGGCGCTGATTATCTGCGTGGTCGGCGTGGTGATCGTGTGGGCGCTCGCCTCCTACTTCCTGCTCTTCCGCCATATCCAGACGGCGCCGCCCGCCGTCCTCATGATCGCCTCGGTGGCGCTCAGCTTCTCGATCCAGAATCTTGTCATCATGATCTACAGCGGCCGGCCAAAGGCCGTGGGCCTCTGGCCGGAGCTGACCGGCGTGATCGAGCTCTCCGGCAAGCTTCAGGTGCCGATCCTGCAACTCGTGATCGTGGCGGTAACCTGGATTCTGCTGGTCCTGCTTACGCTCTTCCTCAGGCGCACGCCCATCGGTGTCGAGATGCGGGCGGCGGCGGAAGACTTCAGGATGGCACGAATGCTCGGTGTCAACGCGACCCGGGTGATCGCGCTCGCCTTCATCATCTCGGGCGCGCTCGCCGGCATCATGGCGCTCATGTACCACACCCAGACCGGCATCCTGAACTTCCGGGGCGGTGTCTTCCTGATGCTCTACGCCTTCATCGCCACGGTGATCGGCGGCATGGGCAGCCTCATCGGTGCCGTGGTCGGCGGCTACGTGGTGGGCATCTTCTCGACCGTGCTGATCGCGGTCTTGCCCGAGGGCATGCGGGGCTTCCGCGATGCCTTCGTGTTCGGCCTGGTGGTTGTGATTCTGCTGGCCCGGCCGCAAGGGCTGGTGCCGACCAGGGCGTTCAAGGAGCGGGTGTGACAAGTAACAGGCAACATTGCTTATCAACACACACCTATACAGCGTCACTCAATCCTCCTGATAATTCGCTCATTACAACAGGTTGGGCGCGCCGTCAAGAGCTCGGCTGTCGAGCACGCATGCCATAAGTCGGAAGTCATCTTGGCTTCACAGTTGCACTCGGGGATTTTTTTCTGGCGTGTCGTAGAACGCAGTGCAAAGTTGCGATCACCTCAATGATGACCGGTGGGCGCTAGATTCTAGGCGCCACAACATCTATACAACCTATGCGCGCTTGCTACGCGATGCATATGAGTTCCGTAGGTGATGCTTCATTTCTGACGAAGCACATTGCACTCGCAGGGCTTCGAATCTGTATCGGTGCCGGACGATCGCGGAGCGGCAGGAACGACGGGAGGCAGACGGCATGAGCGGGGCAGAGGGGCGCAAGAGACAGCGCGCCGTGATGGCGACCGACAGCGACTGGCAGACGGTGCGGGAGCGGGCGGACGCGGCGGGGATGGACGTCTCTCGCTTCGTCGTCGAACGCCTGACGGCGCCGGCTGCGGTGCCAGAGTCGGGGGCGGCGACAAGGGAGCTTGCCGGAGCTGTGGCGCGGATCGAGAGGGCGGTGCGGGTGCTCTACGAGGTCGAGAAGCAGCGCGTGGAAGATAGCGCGGGGTCGGAGACCTGGGAGGTCCTGGTGCGGCGTGCCGGGGTTCGCGTGGATGCCGAGGAGGCGTTGGGATGACGGCAAACGGGGAGACCGGGACGCGGCGCAGGTCGCACCAGCACACCATCTATTGCTCGGCGGCGGACCGCGTGCTGATCGGAAAGCGCGCCCAGGAAGCGGGGATGAACTTCTCGCGCTTCATGATCGCCTGCGCGCTTCATGGCGGAGACGAGGACGACGGGGAGGAGGGTCCTCGTCTCGTCCTGAGCGAGGACGAGCAGCGGAGCCTCTACGGGCGGGTGGCGCTCCTGGACCGGTGCAACGAGGCGCTGCTGGCGCGGCTTCCCGGGACGGAGATGTCGGCGCTCGGTGCGCTCGCCTTCCTGGTGCGCGAGGCGGGCGGTGGTGCCGATGACGGCGACGGGGACGAGTTATGAGGCGCAAGCGCCGGCCGCCGCCGAGGGCGCACTCGATCTCCTGCACCGATGCCGAGTGGGAACGTGTGCGGGTGCTGGCAGAGCGGCGGGGCTTGTCGATGTCGCGCTACTTCGTGGAGAGCGGGCTCAACGTGGACCCCACCACGGAAGCGCCGAAGCCGCCTCGCCTGGTGCTGGACGAGGCGGAGCAGCGCCGCCTGCACGACAGTCTGGTGCAAATTGCCAAGCGCACGGCGGCGACGGATTCGGAGGAAGCGGTGCTCATGCGCATCCGCAACGCGCTCGCCTTCCTGGTCGAGGCGAGGATGCGGGAGATGATGCGCGACGCCCGCGAGTACGAGTTGAAGACGCTGCTCACCGATCTGTTCGGGGAGCGGGCTGCGGCAGCGACAGTGGAGCGTCTCAACGCACGCATGGACGCTGAGGTCCTGGATTCGCCATGACCGAGGGTCGCCGCGCGGGGCGATCCGGCGAGCCGGGTCACATCGAGAGACCGCCGCGGTCGCGCGTCTTCGTCTTCCGACGTTTCCGCTCCTGCTGCTCCTGCTTCTGCCGTTCCAGCTTCTGCTGTTCTTGCCGCTTTTGACGGCGGTCGATCTCGGCGCTGTCCTCCTTGAGGTCGGACGCGATCTGTGCCGACAACCGTTTCATCTCGTCCGCCGCGCCGGGACGGCGGGCGAGATGCCTCCCGAAGGTCTCGGGATCGTCGAGAATCTTGCGGAAATCGGCCAGCGCGCGGCGCGCGCCCTCTCGCCACTCGGCATAGCCGGGCGCCTGGGTGACGTGGGCGTCGTGCGAGTGGGCTTCTCGGGCGCGCTCGTCCCGCTCCCGGATCGAGGCTGCTGCCGCCGACAGGGTGCGATCGACGAAGCGCACCGCCTCCCTGCGGCGCTCTCTTGTCGCGTTATCGAGAACCGGCGCCCTCTCGGGGGGCGAGTGTTGCGCCACTGTTGGGTTCGGGCTCTCAAACTGCTCGCCGACCGCTCTCAGCGCCGACAGCTCCTCCGCCGGCGCGGTCTCCAGCGCCTCGATCAGCGCCTCGCGGTCGTCGGTCAGCAGCACCACGTTGTCGCGGGCGCGGGTGAGCTCCACGTAGAACATCGCCTGGTCGACCGGGCCGTGGTCCGTGTCCAGCACGGCGATCACCCGATCGCAGGTGAGGCCCTGGGCCGCGTGCACGGTCGAGGAGTAGGCGTGGTCGAGGTGGTGCAGCTGCGGGTCGTCGCGCGCCATCGCGATCTCGCGCCCGTCCTGGGTGCGCATCCTGACGTTCACAGGCCCGATGGAGAGCAACTCGGCATGCTCGCCGTTGATCAGGCTTCGCGAAGCGTCGTTGCGGGTCCAGCGCACCCGGTCGCCGGCTCTCAGGACCATCGGCCGGGTCTCGTAGAGGTCGAGCCTGTAGCGGATGTAGCCGGCCGGGTCGATCCGGCGCTCCCTGCCGTCGGGATGCGCCAGCCGCACGCGCCCACCGTCCTGCGTCTCCAGCACGCGGCAAGCATCGCCGGCCTTGGCCTTGACGCCGTAAACGTCGTGATGGAAGACCGCGACGTCGCCCGGCCGGTAGTTCGCGACCTCGCCCTTCTGCGAGCGCGTCAGGTGCAGGTTGACGTAGCGCTCGATCTCCAGCGCGGGGCCGTGCAGCACTCCTTCGTCCTCCAGGCCCTGGCGGACGGCCTCGTTGATCTCGGCCCTTAGCTCGTGCGTGGGCGCCAGAATCGCCGTTCCGTCTCGCAGGCTCGGGTCGAGGTCGAACCAGAGCTGCGCCGCCTTCCTGCCGAGCTCGCCGCTCTCCGTCTCCAGGACGCCGTTGCCGAGCTCTTCCACCGCCATGCGCGGCTCGTCCGCCACCATGTGCAGCACCGCCTGCCGGAGATCCGCGTCGCGCTGGCGCACCACCTCGTCCATGCGGGCCGTCGGCATGCCCGCGTCCTGCAGCAGGCCGAAGGGCTGGCCGGCCTCCACCGACCGCAACTGCCTGCGGTCGCCGATCAACGCTAGCCGTGCCACGTCGGTCTGGGCCGCGATCTGCGTCAGCGCCCGCATCTGCACGGTGCCCACCATCGAGGCCTCGTCGAGAATCAGCACGGTGCCGCCCAGGGCGTTGCGCGCTTCCTCCGTCTTCTCCGGCGGGGCGATGCCGTCACCCACGTCGCGGTAGCGTGTGAGGAACCCCTGCAGGGTGCGGGCCGGGATGTCGGCCTCGCCCGCCATCACATGGACGGCGCTCGCCGACGGGGCCAGGCCGACGATCCGATTCTCGCCCGCCAGCTCTTTCACCGCGCGCAGCATGGTCGTCTTGCCGGATCCCGCGTGGCCCTGCACCCCGACAGTCCGGTGGGGCGACAGCAGGATCGCGCGCGCAGCATCGCGCTGGCCGGGATTCAGGCCGGCCTCTCCCAACCCGGCCTCGACCGCAGCTTCGGGTGCCAGACTCCGTCCAGCGTCCAGTCCCGCACGCATGCCGGCGATGATGTCGCGCTCGGCATTGCGTGCCCGGTCGGTGACGAAGGCCAGATCCGCCCGCCTCGCCGTCACCTCGATCAGGTGCCCGTCGCGCCGCAGTTGAGCGATGGCGGCATCCAGCGCTTCGAGCGAATGCCGGCCGCCCCCGTGCGCCAGCGCCCAGGCCCGCAGGTCGTTGGCGGAGAACACGGTGCGACGCTCCTCCAGGTGCTCTACGGCACGCCGCACCACCGACAGTGCCGTTGGGTAGGCTCGTAGCTCTCTCTGAGGGGAAGCTGCGCGAGCGCCGTTGCGGCCCCTTGCGGTGTCCCGGTCCCGTGCCGGGCCAAGTTCTTGGGCCCGCTCCTGCCACGTCTCGTGCAGGACCTGCCTGTCGGGCTCCGCCTTGCGCCGCCGCGTGTAGAGCGCCGCCTGCTGTGTCCTGGCGGGCGTGTTCTCCCAGCCACGGTCGGCCATGTAGTCGAGGAGCTCCCGGCGCCGGGTCGAGAATGCCTCCAGCATCGGCCGCTGGTAGCCCGCGATCTCGAAGCCCGGCATCCGGCCCACCAGCGTCGGTACCGTGGCGTAGCCGATTCCTTCGAGCCGGGTCTGGAGCTCGTTGCGGTAGTAGGCGCCGATCAGAAGCTTCGACCGTTCCACCGAGGTGAACTCGGCGCTGCGCCAGTCCCCGTCCCGGCCGCGCGTCATGTTGGCGATCACAGCATGGGTGTGAAGCTGCGGATCCAGGTTGCGGCTCGCCAGGTGGCGGAAGGTCGCCGCCACCATGCCGTCGGCCTGCACGCGCGGCCTGCGCCCGGTCTCGGGCTCGTAGCTCCGGGTCTGGAGCAGCTCCGTCTCGATGAAGCCCAATGTGGCCTGCACCGCTTCGTCGTGCGCCCGCACTACCCGTGCGCGGGTCTTTGGCGCCGCGTAGACCAGCGCCTCCAGCGAGACCGACTTGGGCGCGGAGAAGGTCACGTCCACCCCTGGCCGGTGCTGGTGCTCGCCGTCACGCAGGCGACCGAGTCGAAGGTCGGTGCCGGGCACGTAACCAGCCAACACGCTCTCGAAGCGGTTCGGCTTGACCGGCCCGTGCAGTCCCAGCAGCGCCGCCGCCTCGCCGTGCCAGCGACTGGCCTTGCGGTGCTCGGGGTCGTTCCTGGCATAGTAGCCGTCCACCTCGAAGTAGTGGACCGTCGTGGCGGCGGCTTTCAGGCGTGTGACGGTCGCGACCATGATCGCCTATTGGTCCACCGTGGGATCGAACTCCCCCTCGGACGTTTCGACTTTCACGGTTCCCCCCGGATAGAAGGGAACGGTCACGTCCAGCGACGGCTCGATCTCCAGCCGGCAAGGGATAAGCCGGTCTTCCAGCCGCGCCTTCGATGCGCAGATGCCGAGCAGTGGCGCGAAGTGCTCGACGACGTAGTCGTTCCACTCGTAACGCGGATCGCCGAAGGATACGACGTCGGTCTCCCGCTGCAGCACCGCGCCCACAATGAAGAAGAGGAATGAGGCGGACCCTATGGCCAAGCCAGTCAGCCATGGACGCCACCGTTGCCTCCGCGCGGCACGCAAGACCTCTTCGGCGTGAGTGCGCAGCCGGTCGTCGAGCGCCGCCGCTGCCTCCTTCATCCCGGCAATGCTCTGGGCGGCTGCTTCTGTCTGCTTGCCTGTGGCGCGGAGGCGCTTGTCGAGCGCAGCGCCCTGCGTCTTCAGCGCGGCGGCGCTCTCGGCCAGCGCCTGTGCTCCGGCAGACGTCTGTCCGTCCTGCTGCGCGGCAATCTCTGCCGCCTCAGCCAGCGTGCCGCGCGCGTCGTCGACGGCCTGCGTCAGCGCCGCCCTCTCGCGGGCCAGCGCCTCTGCCGTCTCGTGCTCTGGGCCCGGCGCCTCCTGGAGCGCGTCGATCCGGGCCGCCGTTGCCCGTACCGTCTCGAGAATCTCCCGAATCGCGTCGTCGTGCGCACCGGGCTGCGGGGATGCCGCCGTCTGCGCCGTTCCTGCGGCGCCGGCAGCCGACCTGCCCTCCGCCCCTCCCGGCCGGCCGACCAGAAGATCACGACCGTCGAATTCGTTGTTGCCGGACTCCGGGCCGCCGCGCCTCTTATCCGGCGCCATGATTGCCTCCCGCCCAAGACCGATTGCTGGTGCATTGATCAGAATTGGATATCGGTGCGGGTAGGCTGAATGGCAAGGCTCGACGGTCGTTCTAGCTGAAGGATCAAGATTCAAGGGGCGTCGAAACGAAGGCGGGCAGGCGCCCAAGCACGACCCGGTAGGCGCGCCGCGTCGCGAGCGCGCAGGCCTCCAGCGCAAGGGCTGCGGCGCGCGTCCACCCGACTGGGAGCGTGGCGGCCGCACACCATGCCTCAAATGGCGCGCACGTTGGAGCTCCGCCGCATCAGGCCTCCCTCCCCCTGAGCTTGGCCAGGCGCGTCTCGGCCCGCGCCTCGTCCGGCGTGAGCGCCTTCACGCGTGCCGCTTCGGCACACCGCGCCCTGCGGGCGGCTGCCGTGAGCGTCGCGCGGTCGGCCGCCATGTGCTTGGCCGTCACGCGCTTTGCCTCGGCCGCGCGGTCAATATCCGACTCCTCGTCCACCTCTTCGCGGGCGCGCCAGCCGGCCGCGCACCTCGCGGGCTTCGCCCGTTTTCTCGCGGATGCGCGAGGCTAGATCGCTGGCCTCGCAGAGCACGTCGCCGATCGCTTCCCAGCGCTCATCGGCCTCGGTCGAGTAGCGGTCACGGCCGCCTCGGCAGACGCCGGCCCGCAGCGTTTCGACATGCGCCAGGTGCTGGCGCAATGTGGCCTTATCGGCTAGGATCGCCCGACCGAGCGCCTCCAATATTTCGGCCAGCGTCGCCGCGTAGCGCGCCGGGTCGCTCCAGGTGCTCATATTGCCCCCACTGCGGTGGTTGCGCGGCCCATCGGGACTGCCAGTGCCGCTCCGGCTCCCGCCCGGAGATCGTCGCCGTCGGCAGCAGGTACGGCCATGGCGCTGTCTCGCGTGGCGTGGGGATCAATGCTGACTGCAATTGGCGATGATAGCGGAGTCGCGTCAGTCGACCTCGCCCCCGCCATGCGCGCCGAGCTCCCCGGCGCCGGGGCTGGGCTTCCCGTGTCGCTCTAGAGTCAATCGGGCTATCTTAGCGACAACTTGAGCGCGACGTGGCGTTTGGCCGCGCTCGCGGTCGCACATGTCGGCATCGAAGTCGCCCTGATCAAGCTCTTGTGGGGCGGCAGTTTAATGAATGTCATGGTGACTTGTCATGAATTACTACTTGCATCGAATCTCTCATCACATGGAGTGGTCGTATCCCCTTCTTGAGCAAAGAGATCTGCTGTCGATTGGGTGGTCGGACTTTGGAGCCATGCCCGAGTTCGTGCCCAAACACCAGGGCGACTGGTCCAAGATCGCGATCACGGTCGAGGGAAGGCAGCGATTTTGTCTCCAGCGGTTCCTTCAAATGGAACAAGGTGACAGAGTTGTGGTGCCAACATGGGGCGCATTCCACCTGCTTGAGATAACTGATTCTGAACGGCTCGCTCCGACACAGATAGAGGATGAGTTAAAGGGCCTCAGAAACTGGCAAAATCACTGCGCAGTGATCCGCGAGGGATACATAAGGACGGTGGATGAAAATGACTCCAGTGTCGATCTTGGTTTTTTCCGACGCGTCAAGAAGATCGGGTTTGACATTCCGCGTGAAGGGTACGCGGACGCGGCGCTGACGAGTCGCATGAAGGTTCGTCAGGCCAACGTGAAAATCACTGACCTAAGCGAGAGTATCGAAGACGCAATCAGCCGGTATAAAGCGCAGCGGCCTATCAATTTGCGCCGCCAAGTGTTGGAGAAATGTGGATCGGCGGTGCGGGACACCATTCTGGATTTCCAAAACCCTGATCAATTTGAGAAGCTGATCATGCGGTACTTCGAATGTCAGGGTGCTAATGCGGAAATCCCAGCCAAGAACGAGCGGGGAAAGAAAGGAGACGCCGATATTGTCGCGACGTTCGAATCGCTAAAGCTGATCGTTTATGTTCAGGCTAAGCATCACGACGGCGAAACCGGCGAGTGGGCCGTTGAACAAATCAAGCAGTATGCCGACGACAAGACGTGCGGTGGGCTGGACGAGGAATTTACACAACTGACTTGGGTTGTTTCCACTGCGGAACAATTCTCAGAGACTTGTCAGAATCTCGCGAGAAAGAATCAAGTGCGGCTTATCGACGGCAACGAGTTTGCGCGAATGCTACTGGATACGGGTATCGAGCGGTTGCAGGGACTGTAACGGAAAGCGTGGGCAAAGCTTGACCCACGCGCGTCGATTGGCGTCGGGCCGGATGCCATGCAAGCGGCACGCAGCCCGGCCGGCGCGGGCCGGTGCGCACGTTCTGCTTCTTTTAGACCCAGCTGCCAGGCTAGGCTCTATAGGTGCGGGCCGTGGGAGCGCCGTCAGAGGCCGTTCTCGCTCCCGAGAAGGGGGCGGCTTGTGCGGGAAGGAGCTTTCGCGGCGCTCAGCGGCGCTCCAGGGGCCGTCACAGGGCATAGGGAGGCGAAGCACGATGCCATGGCTAGTGTGGTTCAGGATTTTCCCGTTCGTCGGATCGATGCTCGCGACCTCATTGAGCTTTGCGCCGTCATGGGCGGATCACCATGTCCCAGAATGCAAAGATAGATATAGAGATGCATTTCACAATTGTGCGGTGCAATACGAAGCTGACAGTAACCGTTGCACCTATGGAGAATGGACTGACGAAGAGCGGGCATGCCGTGAGGAAGTTAGAGCTAGCGAAAAGTTCAATGCTTGTCAGGAGCGCGTCCGAGCTATGGTGCGCCAGTGTGAACGCGAAGAGCTAGCAAAACAGCAAGCCGACAAAGAGGCCAAGGAGGCACAGGCGCAGACTTGCCAAAGGCCAATAATAACCGCGCAGGAAGCGACGGCGGCAAATCTCGTAAGGGTCTGGATGTGCGAAGGTAGATCATCCGCCATAAGTAACATAAGAACTTGGAATAACCGCTCCGATCAACCGATTGCCACCTTCTATGACAGACTCGATGCGGCGCATCGAGATGCGAAATTGAGATATTATGAACAAAACAGGTCTGATTACGACCATGACATTTGGCTCTTGGGCTTTATTCTCGAAGTGATTTATAACGAATGGCCAGAGAACAACTACGTTGCAGGATTTGCTCAAGAGCTACTTGAGGCGTTCGAAGAGCAGATGAAATGATGATGCGGGATGCTGCCAGCGTTTCGGCACGTACCGGCGGAACCGTATGGGGCACCTCAGACTGCATGTGTCAGCAGAAAAGCCATCCAGGTTGATCGGCGCGTCGAGCATGGAGGGTGTTGTTTGGCGTACAAATTGGGCGTCGATCGGCGTGGTAAGGCCCTGATTGACCGGGAACCTGCTGAAACCCGAGCCCGGAGGCGGTGAGAGTGAGAGTTTCCGATTCCGCTCATCTCGGGAGTTCCGGGCTGAGCGGCGATGCTGTTTCTGTGTGTTGGGGCAGGAGCGGGAAGTGATCGGCGTCACTCCCCGAATTGGTTACGGCCAAGCCCCCTCACATGCGGCTCGTCGTGCAGCAACTGCCGCCATTCGGACAGCCAGTCCGGATTCCGGCCCAGGGCTTTCGCGACCGCCTCGTCCCAGAGCCGACGAACCTCGCATTCACCGTCACGGTATTGCGGCACATCCATGTCGCGGGTCTGGTCCCAGCACCCGGCCAGCGCCGCCATGACTTTCCCGTCATTCAGATCAGGTATCCGGATATTCTCGTAAGCGCCGGGGTTATATATAGGGAAGTCCAGCGCTTTCCCCGGATTTTGCATAAGCTGAAGCCGCCCGGCGGTCGAGTTCAGAAACACGGCCGCCGCCTTGGCTTGCGCGAAAGTGATTCCTGGCACAGGCATCCAGCTGAGCCCGATATATTTGGTATCGCTGGCAACCGCGGTCAGACGCCCCGTGCTTGTGCGTTGGCCGGAGGTAACAAGCAGATACCCGGCGTTTCGCATCAGTTTTTCCCTGTGGGAATCATCACCGCCCCGAAACATGCCACCGGATGTCGCTTGCTTGGTGGAAACGAACCAAGTGTCCGGCACGGCCCTGATCCGCGTCTGGGCCTCGGCGCCCTTGGAATACAGTACCGGGAAGCTCCCCGGAGCGCCCGAGTTAGCTTTGGCCAGCACGCTCATCTGCGCCCCACCATACAGCACGGAAGAAGGCGCGATTCCCTGATCGACAATCGGCAGGAGCTGCAGATCGCCAGCGATCTGTACTGCCGCTTCGGCAAGCTGCGGTGAGCGGAAACCAGCCGCCGACCAGTCTCCTGCCTCGATGCGCTCGGCCGGCCATTCGGAGACCTCGCCCCAACCGTCCGGCAGCAGACCGATCGTGCAGTGCGAAAGGCACCGGTGCATCTCCGCCGCCTCGCCCTCGTCCGACGGGAAGCGGTCGAGGCTGACGATGCGCGTAGGTGGTCTCGCGCCCTTGTGCCGTTTCGCAATAATCATGCTCTCGTTGATCGAGGTATTCTGGCTGAGGTTGATCTGCCCGGGCCGGTGGCAGGTGAGCAGCGTGTGGATGTGAAAACGCCTGGCAAGAACCACGCGCTTTTGTTTCGCCGATGTAGCCGTTAGTGTGATCGTCGGGTTGATCATCGCCAGCAGGCCGTCCGCGGGATCGAGGCACTTGTCCGCAAGCGCAACGAACAGCGGTTCAATCGAGTTTTTGTCGACAAAGCCCGTCATCTCCGGATCGACGGCAACCAGCGTCCTTTCATGGCTGTCGACGCGCCCCCGCATCCTTTTCTGAACCGTCTTCGGGAACTTCTGTCCCATCTTGGAGCGGTTCGTGAACGGTGGATTCATGACGACGATGCGGACATTCCGGACAGCGTCGACAGCATCACCGAGCAGCGGATCGTCCTCGACCATCCGCAGTTGTTCGGAGCCCAGGCTCTCGTCATCGAAATCGAACCCGGCGCTGCGAAGGATGCTCTTCTGGCCGAGTAGTTCGGGAGTGCCGACTCGCACCTTGCCGCCGCTTGGCCCGTAGGGCATGCGATGGAGGCCGATCCTCCGGTAGGCCACGTCCCTGTTTCCTGCTGTCAGTTGGGCGGCAGCGAGTTGCAGGGACACCGGATTGAAATCGAGGCCCGCGATCACTTCCTCGACCGCCAGCTTCTGCAGTTCCGCCTGTCTTTGCCTGCCGGCACCCTGGTCTTCCGCCCGCCGTTTCATATCGGCCAGCACAGCGGCGATCAGGGTGCCGGAGCCGCAAGCGAGATCGACTGTGCGATGCGCGCGCCATGTCGCATCCTCAGTCCAGTCCGCCTCTTGGCCGGTGGCATCGAGCGCCAGGCGCGCCAGCAGCGCAGCCGCAGGAGGGCGCGTGAAATAGGCGCCGTCCGAGGCCTGGTTGCCCATCACCTTGTTGAACAGGGGGCCGGCATGGTCGGCGCCGAGATCGGCGTAGCTTTCGGCGATGCGCTCGGCCTCGCCCGCTAAGTGCCGGAGCGCACGGTTCAGACCTGTCCGCCTGCCGGATTTCTGCACCTCCTCGATGATGTCGATCGCCGGCGCGATGACCGGCTGGAAGTCGTGGCGGATTATGCGGTTCCACTGGCTGGAAACTTCCATGATCGCATCTGGCGCGTTCTTGATCGCGTCCATCCCGGAGATCTCAGGCAGCCAGCCGCCAGCGGCAATCCGCTGGTGCAGCATGGCTGCGTTCATCAGGAGCAGGGCGGCGATGGTACAGCCGTCCGCCTGTGCCTTGCGCTTGTCTTCAGCCAGTTGATCCAGCCCGAAATGACGGTCAAGCAGCGCGTCCAGCTCGTCCCCCTTGAGACACCGCCTCGCCTCGTTGACGCTGTCTTCGAGGATGTTGACGTCACGCTCGGCGCGGTTGCGGGCGAGACCCGACCGGGCGAGGAGGTTGACGCCGATGCCGACATCCTCGACTCGGTCGAAGAGGCTCCTTATTCGTTCTTCCGCGCGGGCCTCGCGCTGCTGCGCCCGCTGCCGCCGGTCGAGCCGGCGACCGGCCTCGCCATTGACCATCTTCCGGCCCGCCTTCTTCGACCTGTCGGCGTCAACCGGCCCGGGCGTCCCATCCGCTGCCGGCTTGAATCTGACCGTTCCGGATTCGCGCAGTTCCATGCCGCCGTCCTCGCGGCGCTTGCCGCTCACGATGCGCTCGGCCGTCAGCCCCGAATACGGGCGGGCCGGCTCTGCAAAGCCGGGATTAGCAACCGGATCGGCAGTTGGCACGACCTCTTTCAGGGAAAGGAACACATCCGCGGGTCTGGCTTTGCCGGCCAGCACCTTCTCGACGGCCCCTTCCGCCGTTCCGGGTTTGCCGACATGTCCGTAATGCTGGACCCGGCGCCCCTCCCCGCCGATGGAAATCATCGTTGCGACGTCTTGCGCCGGGGGCGACGGCAGGTATAGCTGCATCAGCTCCGACAGCCGGTCCTCGATACGACCGTCATGGGCCCTGAGCGCCAGCAATATCTGTCCGAGTTCCCTCCAGCCGTCCTCGGGGCCGCTGTTCCGAAGCCACGTCTCGGCGTCGGTGTCGGGTGGAATGAGGATGGGGCAGATGATGTAGCCCATCTCCTTGTCCTCGGCCCGCCGCATCACCCGTCCGACGGCCTGGATCACGTCGACGGGCGACTTGCGGGCCTCGAGGAACCCGACGGCGGAAAGAGCCGGGGCGTCCACTCCCTCGCCGAAGATGCCGACATTGAGGATGCCGTGCGGGCCCTCGTCCGTCGCGCCCATGAGCCGCGCCTTTGCATGTTCGCGCTCGGCGACCCTGCTTCCGGCATCGAGATGCTCCAGCCTATAGGCCGCCGGCGGCGCTTCCGCCCCTTCGGCTTCCAACCTTCGCCGCACCCAGTCCCGCACCGCTTCGGACCCGAGCGCCCCGGTCATCTCCTTGGACCTGGCGATCAGGTTCATGAAATTGATCGAGGACCGGATACTCACGCCTTTCGCGCGCAAGGCCCCACCCATCGCCAGGGCCAGCACGAGCCCTCTGAGAAAGTGCGCGGTCGACAGCTTGCCGCCGTGTCTCTCCGCGAGCTCGTTCGCGGTCCGGTAGGCGTCCTCGTCGTTAACCCCGATGGCGATGATCCGGTAGTCGGTCAGCCAGCCGTTGGCGACGGCGGTACCGTAGGACTGGCGGTACAGCTCCGGGCCGAATACCGACTCGTCCGCCATGTCCCGCACAACCCAGTCGTCGTTCCTCTGCGGCCCGCCGGTGTAGATCCTGGGCGTCGCCGTCTGGTAGATGCGGTATTTCGAGGGGAATCTCGCGTCGTCGTGGCAGACGGTGAAGTCCCGGAGCCTCTCCGTCAGGTTCGTGATGCGCCTGAGGCCTGCCGTCCGGTGGGCCTCGTCGGCGACCAGCACCTGGACTTGTCGCCCGTCGCCCAGAGCATCTGCGATGCGGTGGCTGGACTGGTAGGTGCCGAAGATGACGCCGATGCGATCGCCCTCGGCGGTAACGTCGTCGATCCATTGGCCGATCTCGTCGGCCCTAGTCGTCACGAGCCCCTTGACCTCGGAAGCGGACGCATATCCGAGATCTGCTGTCGGGTCCGAGGCCAGGTCCCTGTCCTTGGCGACGCCTTCGTCGGAACAGACCGCCAAGGCGTTTATACCGACTGCGCAATGCGCCAGAAACTCAGCCCGGAGCTGGGACACGAGCGCGATCGAAGGACAGAGCACCGCCGAGACCTGTCCTGGTTCCGTGAGTCGTTCGACGATTCGCAGCGCGATGCGCGACTTGCCTGTCCCGCAAGGCAGGATGATCCGCCCCCTGGCTTTGCTGCTGCCGTTCGCCTTTGCGTGTTCCTGCAAAAGAGCGGCGCTGGTCCCGATCGCCTCTTCCTGCATGCAGTCGCGGGTCCGGCGCACGCCGCTGCCATCGCAATGGGGGCATGGCTCGGGGCCGGTCGGTCGAGCCATATCCTTTTGCTTTCGGATGTCGCTCTCGATGTCGATCCGCTTGAGCGGCTTTGTTGACCGTGCCGTGTCAATGGCGTTGTCGCTGATCTTGACGGCACCGTTGACGACAACCCAGCGTTCCGACCAGAGCGGCTCGGCCGAGAACGCAATAAACCGGTCGATCTCGCCAGTGTTGATTGGTGCCCCGTGTCCGTGTTCGTTCAATTGTCGGGACTTGCATTGAATGGCGATGAGCGCCCCGTCGCTTGCGCGCCGGGCGACAACATCCGCCCCAAGGTCTGTCTTTCGTGGATAGTGTTTGGCCCGGTCAGGCCACTCCTGCCAGAGCCATGCGTGGCTGACATCCCAGTCGGCAATCAGCGGAGCGCAGTCGCGCGTCAGATACTCCAGCCATTTGCCGTCAGTCTGAAGCGGGCTCGTTTGCGCGATTTTCTCCAAGGCGACGTCCAGAATACGTTCGCTGCTAGCGGATTGGCTGTCCATTATGGGAGGAGCCTCATGAGCGTCGGGATACGTGGGAGATTGGGATCGATGTCCTCGCCCGGTGGGCGCCAGCGTGTTTCAGCAGGCGATAGAACTGCATGACCGCGGCGAAGGTCTTGCCGGAGCCAAGCGCCATCTGGCCGAGCGCGAGCGGCTTGTAGCAAGGCATGGAGCTCGAAATACCGAATCGCCGCAGCGTTGGACACAATCCTCACCGCCGCCCGGCAGCCCAGGGATCGACCGTTTCGACGCCGGTATTTCGGAACTCCGCCCGGTTGCGGGTCACGACGGTGAGGCCGCGCACCGCCGCCGCGGCGGCGAGGAAGGCGTCCGGCACATGGTCGTCGAGCGGCTCGCCGCGCCGACGCTTGTCCTCCATGATCCGCGCGCAGACAAGGGCATCCGCCGCGGACCACGCTATGACCCTGTCCTCGAACAGATCGTCGAGAAGATCCTGGAACCGCCCGGCGAGATCGCGCCGACGCCGGCCGGGATCGAGTTGGCCGATGCCGTTGAGGATTTCCCAGACGGTAACGGAGGCGATGCCCAGCCCCTCTTCGGCTATGGAATCGAGGAAGGCGGCCGCCTTCGGGTCGGGCCGCGGCCGCATCATTTCGGAGACGACATTCGCGTCGACCAGCCATGCCAGCCGAACCGTCATTCCTCTTCCGCTCCAGAGAACGATAGCGGCCGGTAGCCGAGGCGGGCCGGCGGCGGAAGCTCGACGCCGTGCTCCTCACCGAAATACCGCGCGAACGCTTCGGATGGTTTCAGCCGACGTTCGCGCTTCGCGCGCGTCTCACGGATCAGGCGGCGCACCAGTTCTTCCATCGACACCCCGGCATGCCGGGCCTCGCGCCGCAGCCAGGACTTGTCCCCAGGGTCGATGTCGCGGACGACGATGCTTGTGCTCATGCCGACGCCTCTGGTTCGATAGCAGCTTGGATGCTATCGAATTATGCTAGCGTAATACAAGGTTGTCAAAGGGCCGGTGTCAGCGTCGGTGGCCTGTCAAAAAAGTCGGTATCAGGCCGTTCGCCTGCGGGGATGGAACAGGCCGCTGTAGAGACAGCCCCTCTAGTGGCACGCGGCGCCGGGTTTCGACGGCGATCCGAATTTCATTGTGCCAGGCCGGTCGGAAACTCCAGGGCCCGCATCCCGTGGCGCTCGCGGAACGCCTTGACGTTGTCCGGGATGCTGTACGCCACTGGGTAACCCTCCGAGGTAGGAATGAGGACGGGGAGCTCGAGTTGGAGTTTCGTCGGATCGCCGCCAACGACAACGGCTCGGGGCCGAGCCGGCAAGCCTTCGGCCTCCGAGTCGACATGTTCGAGCGCAGCGTCTCGCTCCGCCATGTCTGAACCCAGCGTCACGAAAGTCGAGTTTCGCGTCGGCGGTTTCTTCAACAGGCGAATACCATCCTAGCGGGCACTGCCGAGCGATGGGCCGGCTGAGTGGCCTTCGTGGACCACTTCTTCATGCGGCTCGAACACGAACTCCGGCACCACCACCTCCCAAGTATCACATCTGATGCTGTCGCGGTATTGGACTTCCGACGCCTCGCGGCTCCAGCTGACCACGGCCGACACCTCGGCTGAGCGGTATCGCATCCCAGGCGGCGGCTCGAAGCTCTTGGCAAGTCGTCCCACCACCGAACCCGCAGCGTCCAGCAACTCCCAGCGCCTGTGTTCCGTGACGCGGGTTTCCAGCGCATCACCGGGAGACAGCGCGGCGATGGCGCGGTGGATTGCATGGTTGTCAGCTCGGCGCCCCGCGAAGCCAAGGTCCACGTCCTGAAGGCTGGTCAGGACGTGGCGATAACGGAGCGCCGCGGACGGGGCTGGCAGTTCAACCGGGGAGCGGAGCACAACTGAGGGATGCTCGCGTAGCACGTCCTGCAACGGATGCGACGCGTCGAAGCGCGCAAGCGCGAGAGTCTGCCGGGCGCGTGTCATGGACACGTAGTAGAGCCGGCGGGGTGCGTCCGCGTCTTCGTTTCTCCCGACGCGATCCCAACCGCCATCAAGGACGGCGACGTGGTCGAACTCCAGCCCCTTGGCACTGTGGCCCGTCAGCAGCAGAAGCCCGCGCTGTCGCCGGCGAATCTCCCGACCCCATTCCGCTAGCCATTCGACGACGTGGTCAACCGGCGCTTCACCACCGCCGGTCTCCAGCGTGTACTCCTCGATTGCCTGCCGTAGCAGGTCGTGCCAGGGGCCGGACGGAGATCCCTCCACCCGGCCGGCGAGAGCCATACCGTTGACGACTCGGGGCTCGCGTGCGCGCAGCCAGTCGACGAAGGCGCGGGTCTCACGCAGGCGCCAGAAGCTGGGGATTTCCTCGTTGCCCATCTGCACCGGGATGTCGTGCAACTCGCAGAAGGCGCGCACCGGCTCCAGGTATTTCCACTTGCGTGCGATCGCCGCGCACCGCGACCAGTCCCAATCCGGCGTGAGCGCGGCGAGACGCTCAAACTCCGCCATGACGGTCTGAGCCTGCGAGACCGGATTGCTCCCTGCCGGCAGGATTTGTACCCGCCCCTGCGCGACCGGATCGAGCGCATCCCAGTTGCCGCCCGGCGGTTCTTTCGCGCGCGCCCTGTCGATGTGGATGGGATGCCCGGCCTTCATGCGCTCGTGCGCCGGTTCGATCACCGCGTTGGCGGCAGCGATGATGTGTCCGGTCGAGCGATAGTTGCCGACGAGATAGCTGGGCTTCGGCCCGTAGTCCTGCTCGAAGCGGCGGATGAACTCCACCGAGGCGCCGTTGAAGGCGTAGATGTTCTGGTCGTCGTCGCCGACCGCGAAAACCGTGAGCTTGCCGGCCTCGTCTTCGAGCGTGCGCCCGGCCAAGGCGGATATCAACTCATACTGGTCAGGGCCGATGTCCTGATACTCGTCCACCAGAATCCAGCGGAACCCAGCGAGTAAACGCTCCCTCTGCTCGTCCGCCTCCTCCGGCAGCAGATCTTCGCCGCGCAGCAGCTCCACCGCGTTGCGCAGCACCTCCCGGAACACCTCGTCGTCGGGTTGCTCCGCCCGGCCGGTGAAGCTCGCACCGGCGAGTCGCATGGCGAGGGCGTGGCAGGTGAGCACGGTGACGCCCCTCGCATCATCACCAATCAGTTCGTGCAGGCGGCGGCGAATGTCCACGGCGGCGTGGCGGTTGTAAGCGAGAGCCAAGATGCCTCTGGGGTTCTCGCGGCGCGCGCGGATCAGATAGGCGATGCGGTGCACCAGCACCCTCGTCTTGCCCGAGCCGGGCCCAGCGAGCACCAGCACGTTGGTTTGCTCACGAGTGTCGGCGACGATGTCTTGCTGGACGGTGTCGTTGAGGCTCTCGACGATCGCCCGCCACGAGGCGGGCGTGGTCTCGCGGCCGATCTCTTTGTCTCGACCCGGCAGCCAGCGGTCGAGGAACGCCTCCTCCTTCAGGTTGAAGTAGTCCATCGCCAAGCGCAGGGCGTCTCTCATGGCGGCGAGGCCGCGCTCGGCAAACGCCACCATCACGTGGATTTGGAGGACCTGACCCTGGTAGTGGAGAGCCAGGGGTTCGAAGTCGGCCCTGGTGAAGCCCCGCCGCTCCCGATGCTGAAGGCGGACGGTCATCGCGGGGCGGAACACAGCGAGACCCTTGTTGAGGCGGATGACCTCCTGTTCATGCAGCCACAGCAGGGCGCGGTCCACGAGCTTGTTGGGGTGCCTGACCCTGCTCTTCAGGACCATGTCGGACTCGACTGCCTGCAACAGCTTGCCGAGAGTGGACTCGGTCAGCAGGTCCAAGCCCCGGCTGCCGGACGGCAGGCAGGCGATGAGGTGCTCCAGCAGCAGCCCGGCT
>JAPPMY010000049.1 GCA_028818855.1 Rhodospirillales bacterium | reverse complement strand
GTGTTCGACATCTCGCGCACGATGCCGTCGAGCCGGTTGGAGAGCACCGAGAGAAGGACCGGGTCGAGCGTGTCCGGCGGGGGTTCGGGCGGCGGCATCTCAGAAGGCCTCCAGGATGAAGTTGCCGGCGGCGCTGAGGCGGGTGCGCGTGCCGGGGTCGACCACGATGGTGGTGGTCGGCTCCTCGACGATCGCGGGGCCCTCGATCAGGGCGCCGGGGCGGAGATTGCGGCCGAGATAGATGGGCGTCTCCACCCGCGCGCCGCCACCGAAATAGGCGGGCCGGCGGCTGTCCGGCTCCGGCACCCCGGCGGCGGCCTCGCTTGTGGACGGCCGTGGCGCCTCGTCGAGGCCGACGGAGAGCCGCCCCTTCCAGTTCAGGCATTCGAGGATGCTGTCGGGATCGCGCACGGCGAAGACCTGCTCGTGGGTGGCGTGGAAGCGCTCGACCAGCGCGGCGACGTCGCGCTCGTTCTCGAAGCGCTCCACGGGAAGCGCCACGTCCAGCTCCCACACCTGGAACAGGTAGCGGGCCTCGACGAAGCGCTCGATCCGCATGGTCTGGAGCCCGCGCTCGCCGAGCGTCGCGGCGAAGCGCTCCAACTCCTCGTCGACGGCCGCGAGCACGGCGTTCACCCCCTCGAAGTCGAAGCCGACCGAGCGCGTAACCATGCTCGCCGAATGCTCGTGCACCACGTCGGAGACCTGCATGCCGCAGGCGCTGAGCACGGCGGCGGTGCGCGGCAGGATCACCCGCTCGCAGCCGAGCTCGCCGGCGATCGCCATGGCGCCGAGGCCAGCCGCGCCGCCGCCGGCCACGAGGGTGCACTCGCGCGGGTTGAAGCCTTCGGTGACGGTGATGTCCTGGATCGCCTTGATCATCAACTCGTTGGCGAGGCTCATGATGGCGTGCGCGCCGTCGTCGAGGGACTTGCCGAGCCGGTCCGCGAGCGCGCCCACCGCGCGCCGGGCCGCACTCTCGTCGAGGGCGAGCCGGCCACCGAGGAAGTAGTCGGGGTCGAGGTAGCCCAAGAGCAGCGCCGCATCGGTCACCGTGGGCTCGGTGCCGCCCGCGCCGTAGCAGGCTGGCCCCGGCACGGCGCCGGCGCTGCGCGGGCCGACGCGAAGCAGGCCGCCCGGATCGATCCAGGCGATCGACCCGCCGCCGGCGCCGATGCTGCGCACGTCCACCGAAGATATCGAGAGGATGTGGCCGATCCACTGGCCGCCGATCCAGGTCTCGCGGGTCTGCTTCACCGCGCCATCCCGCACGAGGCTCACGTCGAAGGTGGTGCCGCCCGTGTCGCAGACGATCACGTCGTCCCCGAAATCCTCCATCTGCGAGTAGGTGAGCGCCGCCACCGGCGCCATGGCTGGGCCGGACTTGACCGTGTGGATGGGGCGCGCCACCAGCTCGTCCACGTGCATGCAGCCGCCGACGGAGGTGCTCACCAGGATCTCGCCCTTGCACCCGGCCTCGCGCAGGTCGTCCTCCATGCCGCGCAGGTGCGCCTGCATCAGCGGCTTGAGCGAGGCGTCGATGGCGGTGGCGGACGCGCGCCGATACTCGCGCACGATGGGGATGAGCCGGTGCGAGAGGGTGTAGGGAACGCCGGGAAGCTCCTCCTCGATCAGCGCGGCGAGCGCCTGCTCGTGCGCGGGGTTGGCGACTGCCCAGAGCAGGCAGACGGCGACCGCCTCGAAGCCGCGTTCGCCCACGAGCTGCAGAACGGCCCGCGTCTGCTCGCGATCCAGCGGCGCGACCACGCCGCCCTCGGCGTCGATGCGCTCGTCGATCTCGAAGGTGTGAGCCTGCGGGATGTAGGGGTCCGGGTAGTCGGTCTCGAAGTCGTGGACCCCGTGCTTGCCGCCCTCCTTCAGCACCAGGATGTCGGGAAATCCGGCGGTGACGAGGAACGCGGTCTTGGCCACCGCGCCCTGGACGATCGCGTTGGTGGCGCGCGTCGTCCCGTAGATGAGGAGGTCGGTCTCGCCCAGAAGCGCGGGCAGACTGAGGCCGAGCTGCTGGGCCGCATCCTCCAGCGCGCCCCGCATGCCGACGAAGATGCGCTCAGGCGTGGTCGGCGCCTTGCCGATCACCTCCCGCCCGTCGCCGCCGGCCACCACATCGGTGAAGGTGCCGCCGGTATCGACGGAGATGCGAAGCTCCACGGCGGCGCGCCCTGGCGGCGGGAACTCAGCCCTTGCCGAAGACGCTTTCCACCGCCTCGCCGAAGATGCCGACGGTCTCGTCCACATCCGCCCGCGTGAATGTGAGCGGCGGCGAGAAGGCGTTGACCGGGAGGAAGGGCAGCGCCCGGGTCAGCAGCCCGCGCTCCTGCGAAGCGGCGGAGACGCGACGGTGCGCCGGCGGGGTCATGTCCGGCGCGGCCTTGCTGCCCGGCTCGGCTGCGTACTCGACGCCGAGCATCAGGCCCGCGCCGCGGATGTCGCCGACGTTGGGGTGGTCTCCCACCCGCTCGACCAGGCACTGCTTGAAGTAGGGACCGACCTCGGCTGCGTTGGCGACCAGGTTCTCGGACTCCATGATCTCGAGGTTGGCGAGGCCGACGGCACCGCCCACCGGATGGCCCGAATAGGTGAAGCCGTGGGCGAACATGCCGACCTCGGGCGTGCCGTCCGCCAGCACCTGCCAGACCTCGTCCGAGATCGCGACCGCCGACATCGGGAAGTAGGCGCTGGTGAGCCCCTTGGCGAAGGTCATCATGTCGGGCCTGAGCCCGAAGTAGCTCGCGCCGAACCAGGTGCCGAGGCGCCCGAAGCCGCAGATCACCTCGTCCGCGATGAAGAGGATGTCGTGCTTCTTCAGGATCGCCTGCACCTTGTCGTAGTAGCCGCCGCCCGGGATGATCACGCCGCCGGTGCCCATCACGGGCTCGGCGATGAAGGCCGCCACCGTCTCCGGCCCCTCGCGCTCGATCATCGCCTCGAGCGAAGCCACCATGCGGTCCGCGAACGCCTCCTCGCTCTCGCCGTCCTGGCCTTCCCTCCAGTAGTGCGGGCAGTCGGTGTGCAGCACCCCTTCGAAGGGCAGGTCGAAAGCCTTGTGGTAGAGCGGGATGCCGGTGAGGCTGCCGGCAGCGTTGGTGACGCCGTGGTAGGCGCCGATGCGGGAGATGATCTTCTTCTTCTCGGGCCGGCCGAGAAGGTTGTTGTAGTAGCGGACCAGCTTGAACTGGGTGTCGTTGCCGTCCGAGCCGGAGAGGCCGAAGAACACCTTGCCGATGTGGTGGCAGTCCGCGTGCTCGTGCAGCAGCGAGAGCAGCTTCTCGGCGAGCCTGATCTGCGGCTCGTTGGAGGCAGCGCCGAAGCTGTGGAAAAAGCCGATGCGCGCCATTTCCTCGGCCGCGACCTCGGCGAGCTTCGTCCGCCCGTAGCCGATGTTGACGCACCAGAGCGCGGCTGCGGCGTCGATATAGCCGTTGCCCTGGCGGTCGTAGACCTTCACGCCGCCGCTCCTGCCGTAGATGACGGGGCCTGCCTCCTGATGCTCGGCGATCGAGGTGACGGGGTGGAGCAGGACCTGCTTGTCGAGCTCCTCCAGCGAGATGTTCTGGGTCTGATCGAGCGACATGCTTGGGTCTCCCTGTTGAAGCCTGACAAGCCGCCGCGATGGTCGGACCAGACGGCAGCGGAGGAGGGCAAGCCTATTTCAGTGCGCCCGAAGCGGCAATGGTCGGGGCAATCGGGTGACGTACGAGATTATGTGTCAGGCGGCTGCCGACCCGCCACCGGGGACGAGGTTGCGGGGCGCGCGGCTCAGGCATTGGGGGCCGTCTTCGGTGATCGCGTAAGTCTCGCCCAGCGTCATGGCGAGCCCGGCATCGCTGTTGGCGAGGATGATGTGGACGAAGAGCACCATCCCCGCCTCCACGGTCTGCGGATTGCCGGTGTAGAACATGGGGCCGTCCATCCAGGACGGCGCGAAGGTCGCGCCCAGGCTGTAGCCGCAAGCGTTGAGGCGGTGCGCGCGGTAGCCTGCGGCGTCGAGCACACGGGCGTGGGCGTCGAAGACCTCGCCGAAGCGCCGGCCGGGGTGCAGGGTGTCGCGGCAAGCGTCGAGAGCGTCGCTGCAGGCGCGGTGCATGGCCGCGTGCTCGTCGGAGACGGGACCCACGACGAGGGTGCGCATGAGCGCCGCGTGGTAGCGGCAGTAGGCGCCCGCGAACTCGATGGTGAGCTGGTCTTGCTTCGCAAGGCGGCGCCGCCCTGCCTTGTCCCGGCAGAGCAGCGCGTCGGGGCCGGAGCTCAGGATGAACGGGTTGCCGGGATACTCGCCGCCGCCGCGGAAGACCGCACCCTGCATCGCGGCCAGGATGTCGCCCTCGAACGCGCCCGGCGTGCAGAGCCGCTCGACCTCGGCGAGGGCGTCGTCGGCCAGCTCGGCGGCGCGACGCACGTAGGCCAGCTCGTCGGCGCTCTTGACGATCCGGAGCGCTGAGACGAGGTCCGACGCGTCCTCCAGTGTGCAGAACCCGCGGAACGCCGCCTCGACCCTGAGCCCGTTCGCCGCCGTGAGCCCCTGGGTGTCACGCTCGATGCCGATACGCGTGCCGGCGCTGCCGTGCCCGGCCACCACGTCGCGGAGCGCGCCGGCGGGGTCGGCCCCGGCTTCGTCCACCCAGATGCGGATGTCCTCGATGATCGAGGTGTGCTGCGCCTGCCTGAGGTCGGGCGCGCGGGTGAGCAGGGTCATCCGCCCGTCAGCCCCGAGCCAGAGGCACTGAAAGAAGCAGAACCCGAAGGTGTCGTAGCCGGTGAGGTAGAACATGCTCTCCTGCTTGAAGAGCAGTATGCCGGCGAGGCCGCGCTGATTGAGCGCCTTTACGGCCGCGGCGCGGCGCCGGTCGAACTCAGATAGCGAGAAGTGGACGGCCATCGGATTCCTTACTTCCGCCGGGCGGCACGCACTCAGGCGAGCCAGCGCGCGCGGTTGGCGCTCACGAAGTCGTCGTCGGTGAGGTGTGGGTAGGCCGCGCAGACGCGGTCGATCTCGGCAGCCTGGCCGGGACTCAGCCCTTCGTCCGGGTCGAGGCACCAGATGCCGCGCATGAGCCCCTGGCGGCGCAGCACCTCGTGGCAGCCGGCGATGCAGCCCCTGAACTCGTTGGCGACGTCGAAGAGAGCGGCGTTGCAGTCGGTGATCTGGGCGTCGAGCGCGAGGAAGTCGGGGTCGATGGCGCCCGCCGCTACCGCCGCGTGGGCGCGGTCGAGAATCTCCACGGCCCGCTTCACCCAGACGCTCCAGTGGCCGAGCAGCCCGCCCCTGATGCGCACCGTGACCGTCTCGCTCCCGCGCATGAACCGGTATGGCGTGACGAGATCGAGCAGGATGTGGTCGTCGTTGCCGGTGTAGAGGGTCACGCGGTCCTCGGCGTCGGCCTCGACGACGCCGCGCACCACGTCGAGGGTGCGGTAGCGGTTGAAGGGCGCGACCTTGATCGCGCTGACGTTCTCGAGCGCCGCGAGCCGCCGCCAGAAGGTGGGGCCGAGCACGACGCCGCCGACCGCCGGCTGCAGGTAGAAGCCCACCAGCGGAATGCGCCGGGCGAGCGTGGCGCAGTGCTCCAGCCGCTCGTCCTCGCTTGCGCCCGCGAAGGCGGCGAGGCTCACCATGCCCGCGTGGTAGCCGAGAGCGAGCGCGGTGTCGGCTTCGGCGAGCGCCTGCTCCGTCCGCCCGACGAGGCCCGCGATCCGCACCAGCGGGCGGTCGGTCCAGGCGTCCGCCGTCTCGGCGGCGAGACGCAGCACCGGCTCGTAGAGGCCGGCCTCGCGGATCGCGAACTGCGTGGTGTGGACGCCGACAGCGAGCCCGCCGGCGCCGGCATCGATGTAGTAGCGGCTGAGCGCCCGCTGCCGCTCCGCATCCAGCCTGCGCTCGGCATCGAGCGCGAGCGGATGCGCCGGGATCACCACGCCTTTTGCCAGAGTCGCCCGCACCGGCGCCGGCACGTCGCTCCAGGCGAGGCTCATGAAGGTGCCGGCGCGGAGAAGACGCCGTCCCTCACCTCGTACTGGGTGGGCTTGGCGAGGCTCGGCATGTCGCGGGCCACCCAGTCCGCGACCCAGTCGATCATTTGCCCGAGCGGCACGCGCGGATAGCCGAAGAGCGCGAAGGCGCGCTCGGCGTTGGTGAGCCAGCCGGTCGGCGACTCCGCGCCGGTGACGACCGGCTCCCGCCCCAGGCGCTCGCCGAACGCTGCCGCGAGCGCACGGATGCTCACGGTCTCGGGCCCGCTCACGTTGAGGGGCGCGGCCGGCACGGTGCAGTGCTCGAAGCAGCGGAGCGCCATGGCGTTGGCATCGCCCTGCCAGATGACGTTGACGTGGCCGGTGGCGAGGTCGATGGGCACGCCGTCCCGCACCTTGCGAGCCACGTCATGCAGCACACCGTAGCGCATGTCGATGGCGTAGTTGAGCCGCACGAGACGCCCAGGCGTGCCGAGGCGGCGCGAAAAATACTGGATCAGCCGCTCGCGGCCGACGCAGGAGTTGGCGTACTCGCCGGCCGGCGGGGTGGGCGGAGTCTCTTCGGTGGCGCCCTGCAGGCGCACGTCGACGAAGGGATAGACGCAGCCGGTCGAGAACGCGACGATCCGGGAGTCGTGAAAGGTCTCGGCGACGATGGCGGGCACGTGGGCGTTCATCGCCCAGGTCAGGTCGT
>JAPPMY010000272.1 GCA_028818855.1 Rhodospirillales bacterium | reverse complement strand
AGTCCGACGAGAAGCGGACCATCATGCTGGGGATCGTGAACCTGCAGGGGCAGTACTCGGTGGCCTGGGGGGTGCAGGGCGCGCTCTCCCTGATCGCGAGCCTGCCGACGCTCGTGGTGTTCCTGTTCTTCCAGCGCTACTTCATCAAGGGGATGACGATGGGGGCGGTGAAGGGATAGCGATGGCGGAGCTTGCCCTGCATGGCGTCTCCAAGCGCTTCGGCTCGGTGCTCGCCGTCGACGGCGTCGATCTCGCGATCGCGCACGGCGAGTTCGTGGTTCTCGTGGGCCCCTCCGGCTGCGGCAAGTCCACCACGCTCAGGATGATCTCGGGCCTGGAGAGCGTGAGCGAAGGGCGCATCCTGATCGGTGGAAGCGACGTGACGAACATCGCCCCCGCCCGGCGCGGGGTGGCGATGGTGTTCCAGTCCTACGCGCTCTTCCCGCACATGACGGCGGCGCAGAACATCGGCTTCGGGCTCAGGCTCGCGAAGGTGCCCAAGGCCGAGATCGCCCGGCGTGTGGCGGACGTTGCCGCGACGCTTCAGATCGAGGAGCTGCTCGGCCGCTACCCGCGCGAGCTTTCCGGCGGGCAGCGCCAGCGCGTGGCCATCGGGCGCTCCATCATCCGCGATCCGCAGGTCTTTCTCTTCGACGAGCCGCTTTCCAACCTGGACGCCGCGCTCAGGGTGCGGATGCGGCTCGAGATCGCGCGGCTTCGCGACCGTCTCGACGCCACCATGGTCTACGTCACCCACGACCAGACCGAGGCGATGACGCTTGCCGACCGGATCGTGGTGTTTAACCAGGGGCGGATCGAACAGGTCGGCGCGCCGGACCAGCTCTACGCCTCCCCAGCCAACCGCTTCGTGGCCGGGTTCATCGGTGCGCCTGCGATGAACTTCGTCCCGGCCGCAATCGAGGCGGACGAGGGAGGAGAGCCGCAGGTACGCTTCGGCCCGGTGTCGCTGCCGGCCGGGCGGCTGCAGGGCGCGGCGCCGGGAACGGTCACGCTGGGCGTCCGCCCGGAGCACCTCTACATCGCGACGGAGGCCGACGCGGATTTCCGCGGGCGGGTCGAGATCGTCGAGAAGCTGGGCGCGGAGTCCCTGGCCTATCTCCAGACCGAATTCTCGGCCGAGCCGGTGACGATCAAGCTCGCCGAGGACGCGCTCGTCCGGCCCGGAGACGAGGTCCCGGTCCGAGTAGCCCGCGAGCGCTTCCACCTGTTCGGCGAGACGGGCGCCGTTCTCTAGGTTCGTCGCGTGAGCGTGCGGGCCACCGCGCCGGCCCAGCGGGCGCGGGCGGGGGCGGAGTCCCCACGCGGAGAGAACCGCCGGCCCGGGGGGCGCGGGACCTCGGCCGGATCGGAGAACACGCCGGCGCCCAAACCGGCCAGAACAGCCGCGCCCCAGGCCGTGGTCTCGGTGACGGCCGGGCGCTCCACGGTGAGCCCCACGATGTCGGCCAGCGTCTGGGCGAACCAGTCGTTCGCGCTCATCCCGCCGTCGATCCGTATCAGCGCAGGCTCGACGCCGTCGGCGGCCGCCGCATCCAGCAGGTCGGCGGTCTGGTGTGCTGCGGCCTCCAGCGCGGCGCGGGCGAGGTCGGCAGGCCCCGTGTCGCGGGTGAGGCCGAAGAGCGCGCCGCGCGCATCCGCGTCCCACCAGGGCGCGCCGAGGCCGACGAAGGCCGGCACCATGATCACACCGCTCTCGCCCGCCTCGTGCGCCAGCGCCTCGGTTTCCGCCGCATCGGCGATCACGCCGAGACCGTCGCGGAGCCACTGCACGGCAGCGCCCGCAACGAAGACGGCGCCCTCGAGCGCGTAGGTGGTGCGGCCGTCGAGGCGGAGGGCGACGGTGGTCAGTAACCGGTGACGCGAGGCGACCGGGTCCGCGCCGGTATGAGCCAGCAGGAAGCACCCGGTGCCGTACGTGCTCTTCACGTCACCGGCCTCCAGGCAACCCTGGCCCAGCGTCGCCGCCTGCTGGTCGCCGGCCATCCCTGCGACCGGCACGGGCGCGCCCAGAATGTCCGTGGTGCCGAAGCCGTCGGCGTTGCCGCGCACCTCCGGCATCACGGATTCGGGCACGTCGAACAGCGCGAGCAGCTCCGGGCTCCAGGCACACGCGTGAATATCGAAGAGATTGGTGCGCGCGGCGTTGGTGGTATCGGTCGCGTGGACCCTGCCGCCGGTGAGCCGCCAGACGAGGAAGCTGTCCACCGTGCCGAAGGCGAGGTCGCTCCGCTCGCGCGCGCCGGGCAGTTCGTCGAGCAGCCAGGCGAGCTTGGTCGCCGAGAAGTAGGGGTCGATCAGGAGGCCGCTCCGCGCGGTGACGAAGGGCTCCCGGCCGTCGGCGCGAAGCCGCTCGCACACGGGCGCCGTCCGCCGGTCCTGCCAGACGATGGCGTTGTGCAAGCAGGCGCCGCTCGCGCGGTCCCAGAGCAGCGTCGTCTCGCGCTGGTTGGTGATGCCGATTGCGGCGGGCAGGGCGTCGCCGGCTGCCTCGCGCAGCGCGGCAACGCTCGCCTCCCAGATCTCTTCCGGGTCGTGCTCCACCCAGCCGGCGGCCGGGTAGAGCTGGCGAAGCTCGCGCTGGGCCATTCTGAGCGGCGTGCCGGTGCCGTCGAACAGGATCGCGCGGGTGGACGTGGTGCCCTGGTCGAGGGCGAGCAGGAGCGGGCCGAACGCCATGCGGACCATGCTAGCCCGCATTTTAGATTTCGACAACTTCGCGCAGTTTCATAATGCATTGTAATAACACGGTAAATCACTTTCATTTGGGGGTGCAGGAGCGCGGATTGCAGGACCGGTCATCAAACCGAATTCGATGTTTCTCAGTGTGCGGACGGTCACGGGCTCCAAGTGGCGGCGGCTGACCGTTTTCGCACCTGTCGGCAATCTTCGTTCGGTCGCGCGGTGATGTCGAGGCATGATGTCACCAGTTGAGAGTTCGTCGCCAGGCTTTTCGTAGGGGCGTTGCCGGTTCTTGGGGCCGGGCTCCCGCGCTCGGACGGTCTGTTGCTTCGGTGGCGTTCGTGAACCAGGGCCGCGGCTTTCTACATCGCTGGCCTCTAGAACCCTTACCAGGAGGCCAGAGAGAACAACCAATTCGTGCCGATGCTCTCCAACCTTCTGATGCAGACCGCCTTTTTCGATCCCAGGGGCTTTGGCCGGATGGAGTAACGTCCTCGGGCTACCGCGTCGGAGGGATCTCAGCGCCGCCCTGCGAAACAAGATTGATGAACTAAGCACGAGGCATCATTGGGAATCAGGTTCGGTTGGACTATCGTCCCGCCAGCGTTCCTGCTCTCAGCGCCTCCGTCCGCGCGATTGGCGCGATTGGACGGGCAAACGCCAGAATCGAATCACGCCCATGAGCCGCGTCCCGATTGTCTCACGACAGCACGGTGCGATGGAGCACACCGACGCACCCTGCGACCTGGACGGCGTGCGCCGATATCGGCTCCGGCGGATACGCGAGTCCCTCGCCCAGCGCGACCTCGACGGGATCGTACTCTACGACCAGATAAACACCCGGTACGCGATCGATTCGACCAACATGCAGATCTGGAGCAGCCACAACGAGGTGCGTTACGTCTACGTGCCCACCGAGGGGCCGGTTCGCCTGTTCGAGCTGGGAGGGGAAACTCTGTTCGCAGAGGGACTGCCCACGGTGGACGAAATCCGGCCAAGCATTCCGTTCCTCTACTTCCTGGCCGGGGAGCGTCAGGCGGAGAAGGCGAAAGCGTGGGCGGCGGACCTGGATGCGGTCATCCGGGAGAGCAGCGGGGGGAACCGGCGCATCGCCATCGATCGGATCGCGCCAATCGGTGTCCTCGAGATGCAGCGCCACGGTTACCGGATCTTCGACGGTTTCGCGGTCATGGAGGATGCCCGCGAGATCAAGTCGGCCGGCGAGATCGCGCTGATGCGCCACGCCATTGCGGTGTGCGAGCAGGCCATCGAGGAGATGCGGGCGGCGATGGAGCCCGGCATCACGGAGAACGCCCTCTGGGCCAGGCTGCACGAGGGCTGCGTCGCCCGCGGCGCCGAATGGTTCGAGACGCGCCTGCTGTCCTCGGGGCCGCGCACCAATCCGTGGTCGCGGGAGTGCTCGATGCGTGCCATCGAGCGCGGCGACATGGTGGGCTTCGACACCGATCTCGTCGGCCCGTACGGCTACTGCTGCGACATTTCGCGCTCCTGGGTATGCGGTGCGCCGCCGAACGACGAGCAGCGGCGCATCTACGCCGACGCTCATGCCCAGATCCAGTACAACAAGGCCCTGTTGAAGCCGGGATTGTCGTTCCGGGAGCTGACCGAGCGGCTTCGACCTCTGAGCGACGAGTTCGTGCGCCAAAGGTACGGCGTTGCCATGCACGGCGTCGGACTGTGCGACGAGTATCCGGCCATCCGCTACCCGCAGGACTGGGACGAGAAGGGCTATGACGGCGTGTTGAAGGAGGGCATGGTGATGTGCGTTGAAGCGCTTGCGAGCCCGGCCGGAGGTCGCGAGTCGGTGAAGCTGGAGGAGCAGGTGCTGATCACCGGAGACGGGTGCGAGCAGCTCTCGTCCTATCCGCTTGAGGACGGCTGGCTTTAGCGAGAAGAACGGTGGCTTCGCCTGCCATGCAGGGGGATTTGATGAAACAAGTTCTCGACCTCGAACGTTGGCCCTTGCACGAGCTTGACACAGCCGATGGCCGGGCCCTGGTTGACCGGTGTCGGAACGAGCTGAGAGACACCGGGATGTTCGGTCTCGCCGCGCTCATTCGACCCGACGCTCTCGAAGCCTGCGTTACCGAGGTGGAGCCGCTTTTCGACTCGGCCGCGTTCACGCAATCCCGCGATCACAACATCTATTTCGACGACGGGATCCGGGACCTCGAGGCAAGCCACCCCGCGCTCAGGCGCTTCACCACCGTCAACCGCACCGTTTGCGGCGACCAGATCCCGGCCAGCGTGATCGCGCAACTCTACGAGTGGCGGCCGCTCATGGACTTCCTTGCCGCGGCGATGGGCAAACCAAGGCTCTACCCCATGGCGGATCCCCTCGGCCGCATCAACGTCATGGCCTATCGGGCCGGCGAGCAGCTCAACTGGCATTTCGACCGGGCCGAATTCACCATCACCATTCTGCTGCAAGCGCCGGTCTCGGGCGGGCAGTTCCAGTACCGCAGTGCGCTGAGGAGCGACTCCGATCCCAACTACGACGGCGTCGCCCGTCTGCTTGCCGGCCGAGACCAATGCTTGCAGACGCTTGAACTCGCTCCGGGCACCCTCAACGTCTTCAGGGGCAAGAACACGGCGCACCGGGTCACGCCCGTGGAAGGAGAGCGCGCAAGAATCATCGCTGTCCTCTCCTATTACGAAACGCCGGACGTCACCTTCAGCGATACGGAGCGGATGGGCTTTTATGGCCGGGCGGCCACGGTCGGGGCACAAGCGTAGCCGGTTGCGACAGGGTGGACGCGCGAACCAAATCCTGCCCCTCGTTACGCAGCACCTTGTGGCCCTCCAGAGTGGGCTGCGTGTTCCAGTGACGTGAGATCGGGCAGGGTGAGAGATCTTGTAGAGGGCACCCTGAAAATATCCACACGATGTCGATAGACAGCAGGCCTCCGTCGTGCGCCGCCTGTTCCGGTCTCGTGAGCTTTGACGGGGTGATAGCCTGGTTCCAGGCGCTGTTGGTGTTTGTCGCAGTCTCGGGGAACGAGACAAGGCGGTGGAGCAGACATCGGAGAAACAGGAGTCCAGCATTACCGGTTCGGCGTGCGGCTGCGTCATCATGACCGAGACGATGCCGACGGACGCCTGCCCATGGTTCTACGATTGCCGTCATTGCGGGGCGGTACTGAAGCTCAAACCCGGCGATTGCTGCGTGTATTGCTCGTACGCGACGACGCCATGTCCGCCGAAGCAGGGTGGTGCCTGCGCATGACAATGGCCGCCGGCTCCGCGGCCGGGGCCCGTTGCAGTGATCCGGCACGTACTCCTTGAGGAACCGGTCGGAGAGCTCGGCCAATGCCCAGGCCGCCATAGGCACCAACTCTGTGGAGTGATATCCGGCCGGCACAGGAAATTGCCTCAAACCCACAGACCCACACTTTATTGATTTCGTCCAACCTGGCGTTGTCGGAAGAGGGCGCTCGGGTTTCGTGGGGCGGCCGCAAGCGTGCGGCGCGACGCAGCGCCAGGGGAAGGCATGGCGGCGAGGGACAGCCGCCCTCAATGCTGCCGCCATTGCGCGAGCGCCTTGCCGGCGCGCGTTCATTTGGAGCCTGTCGCCGTGTTCGGGCGGAGCGTTGTCGTTGACGCCGACGGACTCGCGGCGGGTCGTCCGGACCCTCAACTCCAGTGCGCCCGCCCCGCCGGGTGTCCGACCGAACGCCGAATCACGGACCGGATGAGGGCGAATCGTCCGGGATGAGCGCAGATTTTTTCACTCTCGTTTTTGTCGATACCTCCCATTTGGGAGGATGGTATCGCTACCCGGGTTCTGCATAGAGTGAGCGGAGCCGTCCGCGAACTGGGCCTGCCCGGGCTCGCGGCGGCCGGCGGGAGACGGCGTCCGGAGCGGTCTCCGCCCGATCGGACCGCGTGAGGAGAATCGTGACCAAGGGCGTCCTTCTTCGGAATTCCGGTTCGCGGTTCGCACGGGCGGGGACGGGCGCCGCGAGGGACGCGGCGTGAACCCGGACG
>JAPPMY010000287.1 GCA_028818855.1 Rhodospirillales bacterium | reverse complement strand
TACCCCGCCCCGGGCGCCCCCCGCGCCGCCGGGTTCGTGTTTCTGGGGGTCGGGGTCTTGGGGGGGCCGGGGGCGGTACCGGGCCCTTGCGCGGCGGGGGCCCCCCACGGCGCCGAACTTGCGGCCCGCCATGAACACCACGTTGGGGAGCCGGGGCAGCGCCGCCACCGCCGCGCGGTCGAGCAGGTCGCACTGGATGGTCTCCACTCCCCAGGCGGTGAGCTTGTCGCGCATGCGCGGGTCGCTGAAGCGGGCAACGCCGACGACGCGCTTCGCCGGTGCGGCGCGCTTGGCGAGGCCGGCCAGCGTCGGCCCCATCTTGCCGCCGACGCCGAGCACGATGATGTCGCCGTCGACGCGCGCGAGCGATGCCCGCAGCGCTTCGTCCGGCGTCGTCATCAGGTCCTCGAGCGCGGCCTCGTCTGCGATGCGCGCGGGCCATGTCGTCGCGCCGCTCTCGCTCATCCGCTCAGCTCGGGGCGGCGGTCTTCGCGATAGGTGGCGATGGCGCGCCAGCGGTCTAGGTCCTCCTGCGCGATGTCGATCCGCGCCACCGCCAGCCCCTCGCCCTGCGTGAGCGAAGCCAGGATCTTGCCCGAGGGGCCGGCGATGCACGAGTGGCCTAGGCTGGTGAAGGAGAGGCCGGGCGCCAGCTCCTCCTCACCCACGCGGTTGGCCATGGCGACGAAGGTGCCGTTCTCCAGCGCGCGGGTGGTGGCCAAGCCCTGCGTCACCGGCCCGCTCCAGCCCCAGGTCTCCTGCTGGTAGGCGTCGGCGATCCAGTTGGTGCTGTTGACGATGAGATCGGCGCCGAGGTCGGCCACGCGGCGCACGTAGTCGGCGAAGATGAAGTCGTAGCAGACCGTCATGCCGACCCTGCCGAGTGCCGTTTCGACCACGCACGCGCGGTCGCCTGCGCGGCAGCTCTCGCGCTCGCCTGCGAAGAGATGGGCCTTGTCGTAGACCGCGAGCCGCCGACCGTCCGCGCCGAAGAGGAGCTGCGAATCGTAGATGCCGCCGTCGCGCACCGTGTAGGCGCCGACGGCCATGCAGAGCGCGTTCTCGCGTGCGATGGCGCCAAGCCGCGCGGCCGCGGGCCCGTCGGCCGGCTCGGCCAGGTCCGGGAGGCGGCTGCCCAGGAAGTAGCCGGTGGTGGCGCACTCGGGAAAGACCACGAGATCCGCCTGCCGGGACGCGGCCTCGCGGGCGAAGCGGGCGATGGTCGCGAGGTTCCGCTCCGTATCGCCGGTGGCGCAGTCCATCTGCGCGACCGCGAGGGTCCAGGCCACGCCGCTCATCCCGTCGCTCCCGCCTCGTCGCCCCTTCGCCGCGCCCGTTCCCGCCCGGCTAGTTCCTGAGCGGCTTGCCGGTCTCCAGCATGTGCTCCATGCGGGCGATGGTGGCGGGCGTGCGGATCAGCGCGAGCAGCGCCTCGCGCTCGAGATCGGAGAGGCGATCCTCCGGGACTTCCCGGGTCGTGTCCGTGTCGCCGCCGGTAAGGATGTTGCCGAGATGCTCCACCACGACCAGGTCGTGGGCCGTCGCCTTGCGGGTCTTGGCGAGCCCCTTGACCGCCATCTTCAGCGCGACGCGCCCGGTCTTGCCCGGCAGCTTGACGGTCGCAGGCTCGGGCGGCGTGTAGTCCTCCGCCAGCGCCAGCGCCCTGGCCTTGGCGTCCGCCAGCAGCCGGTCGCGGTTGGCGGTGATGCCGTCGCCCTCGCGCAGGAAGCCGAGCTTTCGGGCCTCCTTCGCCGAACGCGAGACCTTGGCCATGCCGATGGTCTCGAAGACCCTGGAGATCGCCGGCATCGCGCCGCCGAAGCCGGGCCTGCCGGAGTTGAGCGCGCGCAGCATCATCTCCTTGCAGCCGCCCCAGCCGGGCACGATCCCGACGCCCACCTCGACGAGCCCCATGTAGCTCTCGGCATGGGCCTGCACCGCGTCGCAGTGCAGCAGCACCTCGCAGCCGCCGCCGAGCGCCATGCCGGACGGCGCGCCCACCACCGGGAAGGGCGCGAACTTGAGCGCCTTGAAGGCGTCCTGCCCCTGCTTCGCCGTCTCCTCGATCATCTGCCAGGCGCCGACGTTCACGACGAAGAGCGCGAGCCCCAAGTTCATGCCGACGGAGAAGTTGCTGCCCTCGTTATGGATCACCAGCGCCTTCATTCCGCCGCCCACGGTCTCCACCGACTGCGCGACCTGCGCCATGATCTCGGTGTCGAGCGCGTTCATCTTCGAGTGGAACTCGAGGCAGGCGACGCCGTCGCCGATGTCCCAGAGGCTCGCCGAGGCGTTCCTGGCGAGCGGCTTGGCGGTCTGCTTGATGTCGGAGAGGAGGAGCACGCCGTCCGGCCGTGTGAGCGGCACGTGCCTGCCGCTCCCGGCGAGGTGCGTCGCGCGGCCGTCGGCCACCCGGTAGAAGCCGCCGCCCTCGGCCGCCGCCTGAAGCAGCGGCGAGACCTCCCTGCCCTCCGCCGCGAGCTTCTCGGCAAACCAGTCGGCGCCGACCGAGTCGATCATCTCGAAGGGGCCGCGCTTCCAGGCGTAGCCGAGGCGCATGGCGCGATCCACCGCCTCGACGTCGCCCGCGATCTCCGGCACCAGGCCTGCCGTGTAGGCGAGCGTGCCCGACATCACCTGCCAGGCGTAGGCGCCGGTCTTGTCGTCGTGCTCGAACAGCTTGCGGAGCGAGCGGCCCGCCTGCTCGACGCTCTCCAGCCTTGGGCGCTGAGCAGGGCCGTACTCGCCGGTGGCGAGGTCGCGGACCTCCTTCTCCTTCGTCTCGGAGTCGGGCTTCAGCCGATAGAAGCCGCCCTTGCCCTTGCGGCCGATGTAGCCGCTCTCGATCATCTCGGTGATGAACGCGGGCTCGTCGTAAACCGCGTGGAAGGGATCGCCCTCCGGCAGCGCGTCGCGCAGGCTGCGGCCCACCAGCGGCATCAGGTCGAGGCCGACCAGGTCGATCAGCCCGAAGATTCCGGTCTTGGGCACGCCGACGGGGCGGCCCAGCACGGCGTCCGCCTCCTCCACCGTCACGCCGTTCTCGACCGCCGCGCGCACGGCGGCGACGAGCCAGTAGGTGCCGATGCGGTTGGCGATGAAGCCCGGCGTGTCGTTGCAGGGCACCACGCCCTTGCCGAGCTTGCGGTCGGCGAAATCGCAGACGTCGGCCACGGCATCGGCCCGGGTCTCCGGCCCCGCCACCACTTCCAGGAGCCGCATGTAGCGCGGCGGGTTGAAGAAGTGGGTGATGAGGAAGTCACGTGCGAACGCCTCCGGCATGCCGTCGAGCAGCGTGGCGCTGGGAATGGTGGAGGTGTTGGAGGAGGCGATCGATCCCGCCTTCCGCACCGAATCGAGCTTGCGGTAGATCGCCTGCTTGGCGTCCGTCCTCTCGATCACCGCCTCGACGATCCAGTCCGCATCGCCGAGCAGGTCCAGGTGGTCCTCGACATTGCCGGTCGTGATGCGCTTCGCGTCCGACTTCTCCATGAAGGGCGCGGGGTCGGTCTTGAGCATCCGCGCTACCGAGCCGTCCGCCAAAGCGTTCCGGTCCTTCGCGCCGTCGGGCACGATGTCGAGCAGCACCACGTCGTGGCCGGCATTGGCGATGTGGGCGGCGATGCCGCCGCCCATCAGACCCGCCCCGATGACGGCGGCCTTCTGGATCGCCATCAGGCGGCCTCGAGCACGGTGGAGATGCCCTGGCCGCCGCCGATGCACTGGGTGGCGAGGGCGTAGCGCTTGTCCTCGCGGCGGAGGATCTGCGCGGCCTTGCCGGTGATCCGCGCGCCGGTGGCGCCGAGCGGATGGCCGATGGCGATGGCGCCGCCGTCGATGTTCATGCGCTCCAGGTCGATGGAAAGCTCCCGCACGCAGGCGAGCGCCTGCACGGCGAAGGCCTCGTTCAGCTCGACCACGTCCACGTCGGCCATCTTGATGCCGGCGCGGGCGAGCGCCTTCTCGGACGAGACCACGGGGCCGTAGCCCATGATCTCCGGCAGGCAGCCGGCCACCGCGATGGCCTTGATGCGGGCGAGCACCGAGAGCCCGTTGCGCTGGGCATACTCTTCGGTGCAGACCAGCACGGCGGCCGCGCCGTCGGTCAGCGGCGACGAGGTGCCAGCGGTCACCGTGCCCTCGGCGTCGAAGGCGGGCTCGAGCCCTGCCAGGACCTCGGCGCTGGTGCCGGGGCGGATGCAGCCGTCGCGGTCGAGCGTGCCGTCGCCGGTCTCGACCGCGATCACCTCGCCGGCGAACTTGCCATCGTCCCAGGCGGCGGTGGCGCGGGCGTGGCTCGCAACCGCCAGCGACTCCTGCTCCTCACGCGTGATCTGGTACTTGCGGGCGAGGTTCTCGGCGGTCTCGCCCATGGACATGTAGGCGCCCTCGTTCTTCTCGTAGAGGTCGGGGTTGGGCGCGGGGTTGAAGCCGCCCATGGGCACGCGGCTCATGGATTCGACGCCGGCGCAGATGAAGGCCTCGCCGGCATCCATACGGATCGCACCGGCAGCGATGTGGATCGCCTGCATGGACGATCCGCAGAAGCGGTTGATGGTGGCGCCGGCGACCGAGATGGGCAGGTCCGCGATGAGCGCCACGATGCGGCCCATGTTGAAGCCCTGCTCGCCCTCGGGGAAGGCGCAGCCGATGATCAGGTCCTCGATCTCGGCGGGATCCACGCCGGTCTGGTCGAGCAGCCCCTGCACGACCTCGGCCGCGAGGTCGTCGGGGCGCTTCTCCACCAGCGCGCCCTTGTGGGCGAAGTGGAAGGGCGAACGGACATAGCCGGCGATGACGGCATTGTTCATGGGCTGGGGCCTCTTGCTCTGTCTGGTGCGGTGCGTCGCGGCGTCAGGCCGCGATCACGCGGAGCCGCCGCCAGCCGCGTCCTGCTTCGCGGCCTCTTCGGCGATCAGCTCCTTCTTTGAAAGCTTGCCGATGATCGTCTTCGGCAACTCGTCGCGGAACTCGATCTGCTTCGGCATTTCGATGGGGGACAACTTGTCCTTGAGGAAGTCCGTGAGCGCGCCGGCGGTGAGGCTCTCGCCGTCCTTGAGCCGGACGAAGGCCTTGACCGTCTGCTGGCGGCGGGCGTCGTCGACGCCGATGACCGTCACCTCCAACACCGACGGGTGCTTGTAGATCGCCTCCTCGACGTGGCGCGGATAGACGTTGTAGCCGCCGGCGATGATGACCTCCTTGAGCCGGTCGATGAGATAGACGTAGCCGTCCTCGTCGATCCGGCCGACGTCGCCGGTGTGGAAGCGCCCGCCGGCGAAGGCGCGCTCGTTCTCCTCGTCGCGCTTCCAGTAGCCCTTCATCACCTGCGGGCCGGAGATGCAGATCTCGCCGATCTCGCCTTGCGGCAGTACCTTCTCCGGGTCGTCGATCGAGCAGATGTCGACCACCGTACCCGGCACCGGCACGCCGAGCGAGCCTTCGCGGCTTCCCCCCGGCGTGGTCGGGTTGCAGGTCGCGATCGGCGCGGTCTCGCTGAGGCCGTAGCCCTCCACCAGCGTGCAGCCTGAAAGCTCCTGGAACTTCTCCTGCACCTCGCGCGGCAGCGACGCCCCGCCCGAAAGGCAGAGCTTGATGGAGGAGAGATCGTACTTGCCCGCGGCCACGTCCGGGTGCCCGTTGATGGCGATGTAGATGGTGGGCACGGCGGGGAAGAAGGTCGGGCGCTTCTTGTCGATGACCTTGAGCACGGTATCGAGCTCGAAGCGCGGCAGCAGAATCATCTTCGCGCCGATCTTGATGCTGAAATTCATCACCACGGCCATGGCGAAGACGTGGAAAAGCGGCAGCACGCCGATCATGACCTCGCTGCCTTCCTCGGCGTCGGGCATCATCATCGCACCCTGCGCCACGTTCGCGCTGAGGTTGGCGTGGGTCAGCATCGCGCCCTTGGAGGTGCCGGTGGTGCCGCCGGTGTACTGAAGCACCGCGATGTCGTCGTCGACCTCGACCTCGATCGGCGTGGGCCTGCCGGGATTGTCGGTCAGCGTGCGGAAGAACACGTGGCGGGAATCGCGCGGGATCCTGGCGATCTCGCTGCGCTTGACGATGGGGAAGAGCAGCTTCTTGAGGCCGGGCAACATCTCCGCCATGGGGCAGATCACCAGATGGGTGAGCCGCGTTTGGTCGAGCGCGAGACGGGCCTTGTCGTAGAGGATGGAGAGGTCGAGGGTGACCAGGATATCGGCCTCCGCATCCTCGATCTGGCTCTTGATCTCCTCGATGGCGTAGAGGGGATTGACGTTGACGACCGTCCCGCCCGCCTTCAGCACGCCGTAATAGATGGCGACGAAGTTGGTGCAGTTGGGCAGGAGGATGCCGACCTTGGTGCCCTTGCGGACGCCGAGCTTCTGGAAGCCCTCGGCCGCGCGGTTCGCCAGGTCGCCGAGCTCGCGGTACGTCGTGATCCGGTCCATGAAGTCGATCGCCGGGCGGTCTCCGAACTTGGCGACCGCATCGTCGAGCAGGCGCTGCAGCGGCGCCTTCGGCAGCGGCGCGTTCCAGTCGACGTTCTCCGGGTAGGACTTCTCCCAGGGGTGGGCACCCTCTTGCGCCTCGCCCTCAGCCATGGGCCCCGCTCCTCTTGCCTGGGATTCGCGGCCCCGCTCCGCCCTGTCCGGACGCGGGGGACGCACTCCCACGCACTATGAAAACCCGGTTTCTCCCCGTCAAGGCGGGAAACTGTGCATGTTTGTTCACATTCGCGGCCTCATTCCCCGAGTAGGGCGCCGGTTGGCTGGTTTGGGAGGCCTTCGACAGTGG
>JAPPMY010000066.1 GCA_028818855.1 Rhodospirillales bacterium | reverse complement strand
CCCCCCCCCCCCCCCCCCCCCCCCCCCCCCCCCCCCGCCCCCCCCCCCCACCCCCGGGGTGACAGCGGGACGCGGAGATGCCGGTGCTCATGGGCGCGGAACCCGCGTCGAAGAGCTAAACCGGACAGCGGTGGATTTGATCCGGCCATCCACACGCCCTCTCCGCCCGCACGGCCGAACGGCCGTGCGAACACCCACCGATACCGTATCGAACAAAGAGAGAACATCTTGGCGCGCCCGGGAGACATGTGCTAGAGCGGTGGCGCCATGGCGGACAACTCCGGCATCGAATGGACGGATGCGACGTGGAACCCGGTGACGGGCTGCACCAAGATCACGCGCGGCTGCGACAACTGCTACGCGGAACGCTTCGCCAAGCGCTGGCGGGGCGTTCCGGGCCACCCCTACGAGCAGGGCTTCGACCTCCGCCTCTGGCCGTCCCGACTGGACCGGCCGGAGCGCTGGCGCAAGCCGCGCATGATCTTCGTCAACTCGATGAGCGATCTGTTCCACAAGCGGGTGCCGCGCGGCTTCGTCGACGACGTGTTCGACCGGATGGAGACGACCGACCGCCACGTCTACCAGGTGCTGACCAAGCGGAGCTCGCGCATGCGGGACTACCTGCGCCGGAGGTACCCCGGCAGCGCGGCGCCGGCGCATATCTGGTGCGGCGTGTCGGTGGAGGACCGCTCCGGCCGGGCCAGAATCGACCATCTGCGCGCCGCGCCGGCCGCGATCCGCTTCCTGTCGATCGAGCCCCTGCTGGGTCCGCTGGGCGAGCTCGACCTGGAGGGCATATCCTGGGTCATCGTCGGCGGCGAGAGCGGTCCCAACGCGCGCCCGATGGAAGACGACTGGGTTTGCGATATCCGCGACCGGTGCGAACGCGCGGACGTGCCGTTCTTCTTCAAGCAATGGGGCGGAGCGACGCCGAAGGCGGGTGGCCGCAAGCTTCAAGGCGTGGAGCACAACGCCATGCCGGGCGGTGCACGGGAGGAATGCGGCCATGCCCTTCCAATGGCACCCTGACGAGCCTCCGCCGGAGATCGAAGAGCACAGCAAGGCGTTGGAGGCTTACAAAGACAAGTCGACGAAGGGGCGGCCAACGACGCCCCTTCCGTCATGGCCGGCCCCCGAATCGAGTCCGGGGGTGATCCGGACATCCATGCAGCCTATCCGCCCGCACGGCGGCCCGTCGGGAGAGCTGGCGGCGCCCATGGATGCCCGGATCAAGTCCGGGCATGACGGGTGGGGAAAGGGCGTGCCGATGGAGGCGACGGCCCGCATGCCCTTCCTCAACGTCCCCCAAGCACGTCATGGCCGGACTTGATCCGGCCATCCATACGGCCTGTCCGCCCGCGAGGCGGCGGGCTGGGTCAGCCGGAAGCGCTGCCGGGTGGCGCGTTCGGCCCGTCTCCGAGTACGGCGGCGATACGCTTGGCGAGTTGATCCCGCAGGTCCGCGGGCGTCTCCCAGACGATGTGGTTGTATTGCCGCGTGTCGAAATGGACTTGGCCCAGCCGGTCCTCGCGGCAGGAGAAAATGACCGGAATGCCGAGCCCGTGCGCGAAACCGGCTTCGTAGTAGACGCCGCCGCGCGCTCCGGTGTCGCCATGGGTGAAATCCGCGACCACGAAGCGCGCCCTGCGTATCTCGGCAACGATTTCGTCGTCGATCTTGTTGACATGCTCTTTCCGGTCGATTCGCACGGGGTCGTAGCCGGTATCGCGCACCGCCGGGGCAATGCCTCGGTCCCAGGCTTCGCTCATGGAGTCGTCGAACCACATCGCGACGAAGGCTCTTGAAGAAGGCGTATGGGCCGCTTCCAGCTCAGCCAGCCGGACGTGACCCTCGACGGTCAATCGGCCGCCCGAACTCCCACCCTGAAATTCTACCCATCCCCGTTGCTCGAGATACCTTTCAAAGAAGCCCATCTCCCGCGTCTGCCCATCTTCGTCTGTTGGATCTACCGAGGATTCCAACCAGGCAAGCGCCGCGAGGAAATCCTCGGGAGCGACGCGAGGGGTGAAGGCCGGAAAGTTGAAGCCCGGATACGGTTCAAGGTTCCCAACGTAGCGCAAGTACCGGTCGGCTCGTTCCCGAATGTGCAGCGTGCGGCGTGCCTCGGTCTGCTTGATCGTGTCGGGGTTCACTTCCGGGTGGTCGACGCCGAGCCGCCGCTGGTCGATCAGCCACGTAGTCAGCCGCGCCTTGACCGATGCATCCTGACCTTGGAGCACTGATTCGGCTCTTCCGGTTATGAAATACCGGCCGCCGGCGCGGGGCGAATCGATTGCGCGCCGGTCCCCTCCTCGGGTGGAATATTCCGTTGCGGGCGTTCCCCAGATGGGGCACCTGGCGTTCTCGTTCATCCGCTCGTCCGCGCTCCGGTCATGTTCAATATCGCCGCGATCCGCCGCGCCGTGTCGGTGAAGTGCTGCACCTCCTCGGGGTGGAGCGGGCGGGCGAGGATGTCGCGCTCGCGGTAGGACAGCCATTTTTTCAATACCTGGTAGCCGCCGAGGCGGTAGGTCCAGACGGAAGCCGGGACGTTGCGCCAGAACGCATCGGCGTTGAGGTAGATGTCGAAGGTCCGCTCGCCGAGCGCGGGGAGGGCGTCGCCCAGCGCCGCGCGCTCGTCCGCCGAGAAGGCGCGCTCGGCGGCGCGGCCCTGGCCCGGCATCACCGCGTCGCCCTGGCCGTAATGGCCCCAGCCGGCGGTGACCGCGAAATCCCCGCCCGCCATATTGCGCCCGCCGGTCGTGGTGGGAACGGCGATGGCGGCGGTCTCGGGCCGCAGCGGCGCCTGCGTCACGCCCGGGACCGGGGTGTCGGGATCGAGCAGCGCCGCAAGCTCGCGCCCGCGCGCCGCCGACCGGTTGAGCGCCTCGGCCGCGCCTTCGGCCCGGCCGTCAGGCCAGCCCGGCAGCGGGATGCGCGGCCACTCCATCCTGAGCGCCCCGGCATTGGCCTCGCGGTAGGCGGGATCGTGCAGGGTAGCGAGGACGTGGTGGAACAGGTCTTCCACGTTCAAGTCCAGGGAGTCGAGATAGCGCTTCGCCGTGGCGGTCAGGTTGCCATGGCGCGCCCTCTTGCTATGGCTCTCACTGCCGTGATCGTAGAGCCACTGTGGAAAGGCATTTGCTCCGCGGTCCATCAAATCGAGACAACACATGGATGAAATAATTTGGGGTGGCGACCAATCTCGACGGGGCTTCGGTTGCGAGACCAACCATAGATTTTCGTCGAACAGATGCCGCCTGGAAGCTGCCACTGGAAAATGAATGAGTTCCGTATGCTCCTCCCAATAAAGCCAACGGATATCGAACGGTCGATAAGCGTAGCGGACGAAGCCGAAATCCATCGGTCCACCGCGTCTCAGCAGTTGCTCTCGTACAACGCGACCCTCGAAACGCGAGGCCGTCTTCATGACTGCTGGATACCGGTTCGCTATGTCCTCATGGTTGACATGCGGGTCGAAATATTCGGCAATCCGCGCCTTGAGCCGGTTTAGGTTGACATCGACTAGGAACGCATCCCGGCTGGTCTGAACGCCGGGAAACGACGTCTGAAACAGATCGCGCAACGAGGGCCAGTCGAACCAGTCGTCGGCCACCGCGATTTGTGCAAAGGGAAGCCCGAGTGGTGTAAGAGGTCTCAGTTCGTCGTAGATCGCATTCGGTTCCGACTCCAATGTCTCGGTCAGTTCCGCCCGCTTGGCTCGGCCCCATAGGTGGCGGAACTGGACGCTGTCAGCCGGCTTGTGATCCGCCTTGCGCACCAACGTCGCGATGGCGGTCCCGACCTGGATGCCGACGGGATTGCCCTCCGTCGAGAAGATGCTGGGGTCGGGCGTGCCGTCTGGCGCGACCTTGCCTGTCTGGTACTTGTCACCATTCAGGCAGTCGACCCGCACTGCGTCGAACGCTTCCAGATAGCGTTCGCGCATTCCTGTGAATGACAACCCGTCAAGCCATGAATAGTTGGAGATGAAGCAGACCACGCCTTGACCGGTCTTCTCCACGATACGCCGTTCGGCCATTCGGAAGAAGCGGATATAGAGGTCGTTCAGCCCCCGACCTTCGGGTCGACGCACGCGCTTCGCCACGCGGTATGCCTCGGTCAATTCCCGCTCCTCATCCATCGCGACGCCAGGATGGCCGTTGTAAGGCGGATTGCCGAGAATCACGAGAATGGGACGATCGCGCTTTACTCGATTCGCCCGTTCGCGCTCGGCTTCCATTTCCGGAAACCCGACCACCTGCTTCTCCCTGTCCGTGGGCTCCCACCCGGTCAGCGCGTTGGTGAGGAACACCCCGGCGCGTTCGGTGTCGTCGTCGGCAAGCGGGGCGTCGAGTTCCTGCATGGTGAGCCCGACCTGGAGATGGGCGACGACGAAGGGGGCGGGCATGATCTCGAAGCCGAACACCCGTGTCGTGGCCGCCTGCTTCACCCGCGCGCCGGCGAGCGCGCCGAGGCCCTGGCCTTCGAGGTTGGCGGCGATGCGGCGCAGCACCTCGGCCAGATAGGCGCCGGTGCCGCAGCACGGGTCGAGCACGTAGACGTTGTCCGCCGCCAGCCCTTCCGGTATCGCGAGGTCGTCCTTCAGGGCCTTGTCCACCCGCGCGACCATGTAGCGGACCACCTCGCGCGGCGTGTACCAGACGCCGAGCTGCTTCCTGAGCGCGGGGTCGAATTCCTGGAGGAAGGGCTCGTAGAAATAGGGCACCGCCTCGCCCTCGTCGAAGCGGGCGAAGAAGGCGCTGCGGTCCACCCGGTCGAGCGCGGCGGCGGTCCAGTCCAGCACCTCGACGAGGCCGAGCGGTTGCAGCCGGCCGGGGTCGGAGAGCTGCTGGAACAGCGCCCGCAGCACCGGCGCGCGCAGGTGCCAGACCGCCTCGCGCCAGCTAAAGTTCCCCATTGGCCGCGGCGTCTGGCGCGCCCACAGCACCCAGGCGGAGAACACGCCGTAGAACAGGGTCTGCACCAGCGTCGAATGGAAGAAGCGTTCGCCCTTCTCGGCTTCGAAGCGGACGCCGAGCGCCTCCTCCAGCGCCGCGCGCACCGCCCGCAGCGCCGGCGCGTCGCCCGCCGCCTCGACCCGGGCGAGGCCGTCGCGGGCGTAGGAGGCGAGCAGCCAGGCCAAATCCTTCGGCTCCGCGAGCGCCGCGCTGTGCGACAGCGCGCGGGCGAGGTATTCGCCGAGCCCCGCGCCGGCCTCGCGGGCGAAGGCGCGCGGCTTCTCCACCCTGCGCCAGAAGTCTTCCGCGCTCCCGGCGAGGCGAAGGGTTTCCAGCTTCGCCGGCCCGCCCGCCGCGTCGTCGGCGACCAGCACGAAGTCGCGCAGGTTGGTCGCCAGCACCAGCCGGTAGCGGCCCCAATAGCGGCTGACCTGGCGGCCCTCCGCCGTCCGCCAGGCGTCGTCGTCGGCCGCCTTGACCTCGACCGCGCCGCGCTCCGGCAACTGCCCCTCGCGCGGGCGGCCCTTCTGCACCTGCCTGGCCGCGAAGAGGCCGAAATCGGGACGGCCCGCGCCCCGGTCGGCGAGCTCGGCGACGCAGAACACCTTGGGCTTCAACGCCGCGCCGACCGCGTTCAACAGGTTGCGGAGTGCCGGATGGTAGGAAAGCTCCCCCGTCGCCCCGCCGCTGCCGCGGATGCGCCCGATGTCGGCGAAATACGCTTCCGCCGCCGCCGTCAGCTTCGCGCTGGTTCCCGTCATGGCGCCGTTGTGGCCGAGCGCGGCGCGACTCGCAAGGGTGGTTCCTTGCCTCCCGTCGTTTCGACCGGAGCCGCGCGGAGGGCGACGGCTCTCTCCCCGCCTCGCCCGACCCCCCTCGTCATGGCCGGACTCGATCCGGCCATCCATGCGGCGTCTCTGTCTGCGAGGCCGCCGATGGGAAGGGACGGCGGCGCCAGTGGATGCCCGGATCGAGTCCGGGCATGACGAGGGGGGACGACGATGGGGGCGGGCCGCGCCCGGCTCTCCCTGCTCCTCTACCGCCACCGCCCCTCGCCCCCCGCCCCACTTCAACCCGCCGCCCCCCGGTGGCATGATCGCCGCCGCACGCATCCCAGCGGGAGAGGCCGCGATGTCGGTGAGCACGATCGGTGAGATTCCGCGCCAGGCGGCGGCGCGGTTCGGCGACAAGACGGCGCTGGTCTTCGGCGGGCGCAGGGTCTCGTTCGCGGAGATCGACCTCTTGGCCTCCCGCGTGGCCGGCGGGCTGCGCGCACTCGGCGTGGATGCGGGCGACCGGGTGACGCTCTATGCCCAGAACAGCGTCGAGTGGATCGCGAGCTACTACGCGATCGCCCGGGTGGGCGCCGTCCTCAACCCGATCAACGTCATGCTGACCCCGGACGAGGTCGCCTATGTGGTGAAGGATTGCGGCGCCAAGGTGCTGTTCACCACCGCCGACCGGGCCGCGCCAATCCTGCCGCTCAAGGCCGACGGCGACCTCGCCGAGATCGTCGTGTTCGGCGAGGCCGACGGCGCCGCCTCGTTCGACGACCTCGCCGCCTCGGGCGCCAACGAGTTCGAGCCGGCGGCGGTCGACCCCGAATCGCTGTCCACCATCTGCTACACCTCGGGCACCACCGGCTTCCCCAAGGGGGCGATGCTGAGCCACCGCTCGGTGGTGCTGAACGCGGCGGTGACCGCGGCGATGAACATGCGCACCGAGCACGACGTGCAGCTCACGGCGCTCCCCTGCGCGCATGTCTATGGCGGCACGCTGATGAACCTCAACTTCCTGTTCGGCTCGACGCTGGCTCTCTACGAGAGGTTCGACGCGGGCGAGGCGCTGCAAGGCATCCAGGAGCACCGCGCCACCATCACCGACGGCGTGCCGACGATGTATCTCTACATGCTGGCGCACCCGGAGTTC
>JAPPMY010000134.1:2037-60323 GCA_028818855.1 Rhodospirillales bacterium | reverse complement strand
CCCTTCATCATGGCCGCCCTCGTCCGCACGGTGGAGACCGCGTATGCCGCCTTCCGCGACGGCGCAGACGAGCTTGTGACCATGTGGACGGTCTACCGCGACATGATGGACCACCCCATGACCGCGCAATGGAACCAGGTCTTCATGGACGCCTGGCAGGACATGGATCGGAACGGCCTCTTGGGAGGCGTGCCGATACGGAGGAAGTAGTGCGCGTGCTCTCGGGGAGTTGGCCCTCGACATCGCTTAGCTCCGAGAATCGACCCTTGTTTTCAATGATCCTTCACGACGTTCGGTTTCGGGCGGTTGGTCTTGCCGCTATTCGCGACTGGGCATGGCAAATTTATGTCCATTCCCTCAACGTCATGCAGGTGACCAAAAAAGGGCCGCGGAATCGGGCAGCCTCTTCCATACGATCAAGAACATCGTTTTCGATGCTATTGTTTAGGAGCATCCGAACGATCCCGTGCGTTGCGGCCGCACTTGATTTCCCGTCGGCGATATCCTTTGGAATCGCTCGACGCCTGTGGGTGCCGGCGTGGGGAGACATTTGAATTGCAGAGCATGAATCACGTGATATCAATAAGCTAGGTGACTCATTCGAAGCCGGCCCGGGCCTTCGCTTACCCTTCTAGGTTGGTACCATTGTCCACCATTTGCTGACCGCCCAGCTCCGCTCCGCCAGCTGCCCAGCGTGGCGGAGGAACCAGTGATGCATTAACATTTGACTCAACCCAAACGTTTGACCCAACCAACCCACTCTATGCGGGCCTGTCATATGCTCCCGCCGGCTCCGGTAGGCCGGGTCAAACAAACGGTTCACCGTTACATCGGATGCAGAGGGATGGGTGGGCAAGTGACCAACACCGGTCTGGAGAACAAGACAACCGCGTACTGGCAGGCGCTTGATCGCGCGCATCACGTGCACCCCTTCACGAATCACGCCGAACTGGCGGCCCAAGGCGTCCGGGTCATTACGCGTGCGGAGGGCGTTTATCTTTGGGATTCCGACGGCAACCGGCTGCTCGACGGGCTGGCAGGCCTGTGGTCGGTCAACGTCGGCTACGGGCGGAAGGAAATTGCCGACGCGGCCTATCGCCAGCTTCTCGACCTCCCCTACTACAACACCTTTTTCCAGTCGACGAACCCGCCGGCGGTCGAGCTGGCCGCGAAGTTAGCGGAGATTACACCCGGGAGTTTGAAGCACGTCTTCTTCGCGAATTCCGGGTCGGAGGCCAATGATTCGGTCGTCAAGATCGTCCGCTACTACTGGAACCTGTGCGGCCGGCCCGAGAAGAAGACCATCATCGGCCGTCGCCACGGCTACCACGGGGTCACACTGGCGGCGGCGAGCCTCTCGGGACTGTCCTTCATGCATCCCCAGGCAGACCTGCCGCTGCCGGGATTCGAGCATGTCGACGCGCCCTACTGGTTCGACCATGAGGGCGACATGGACCCCGATGCGTTCGGTCTTCACGCCGCCAGGGCGCTGGAGGAAAAGATTCTCGCGCTCGGCCCCGACCGCGTCGCGGCCTTCATCGGCGAGCCGATCCAGGGCGCAGGCGGCGTGATCGTGCCGCCCGCGAGCTACTGGCCGGAGGTCCAGCGCATCTGTGCCAAATACGACGTGCTGCTCATCTCCGACGAGGTGATCTGCGGTTTCGGAAGGACGGGCGCGTGGTTCGGCTGCGAGACCCTGGGCTTCACGCCGGACCTGATGACCATCGCCAAGGGCGTGAGCTCCAGCTACGTGCCGCTCTCCGCCGTCCTGCTCGGCGAGCGCGTCGCCGACGTGCTGAGCGCGGCCGACGACGAGTTCGCCCACGGCTTCACCTATTCCGGCCATCCCGTCGCCTGCGCGGTGGCGCTGGAAAACATTCGAATCCTGGAGCACGAGGGCATCGTCGATAGCGTTCGGCATAAGACCGGCCCCTACCTGCAGGCCCGGTTGCGGGAACTGGCAGACCATCCCCTGGTCGGCGAGGTGCGCGGTGTCGGGATGATCGGGGCGATCGAACTCGCCGCAGACAAGGCCTCCCGCACCCGTTTCGACCCCGACCTGAAGCTGGGGGTCAGGTGCCGTGACCATTGCATCGAGAAGGGCGTCATAGTCCGGGCGGTGCGTGACATCATGGTTCTGGCGCCGCCGCTCATCGTCACCGAAGAGCAGATCGACCGGATCGTCGAGACTGCCCAGAGCGCCCTCGACACGGTGGCCCGGGACCTGCAACAGGCGGCTTGAACGGCGACCGGCCGGCGAGGCCGGGGAGCGATCACGGGAGGACGAGACATGGCCCACGAAGGCGGGTGCTATTGCGGCGCGTTGCGCTACCGGGCGAATGGCGAACCGCTGCGCATCTTCTACTGCCACTGCACGATCTGCCGGCGGGTGCAGGGCGCGCCCGTGGTGACGTGGATCACCTTCCCCACCGCAAGTTGGTCCTGGACCCAGGGCACGCCCGCGGAACTGAAGTCCACGGCTGAGGCGACACGGTACTTTTGCCGGGATTGCGGAACCCACCTCGCCTTCATCATCGACGGCGCTGCGGAGCTCGACGTGACGGTAGGCAGCCTCCGCGATCCTGCCGCAGCCGAGCCGGGCTATCACATCTTCGCCGATACCAGGCTGCCGTGGCTGCGGCTGTCCGACGACATGCCCGAATACGACGACTGGGGACCCGACGTCTGAGACCGCGCCGGATGCCGATGATGGTGCCCGCGCGCACCGGTCATTCCTGCCCCTGACCGATCGAGCCCGCACCGAACTACTGCGAGCGCCACTGGTCTGCTCGCTCTGAAACGGTCCGTTCCAGCAGCGGTGCCGTCGAAGCGATCTCGCAACAGCTCCCCTGTGTTGAGCGAATCGGCGGGAGTGATCGCATGCGGGCGAGACAGCTTGACTCGCATTGAAGCGGCCTCCTACGCTTCCGCGCTATAGCAGCCACTCCAGAGAAAGCGACGACCAACAGGCTGCAAAATCAAACAGGGAGAGCTTCAATGAAGTCATTGAAACGATTAGCGGTGCTCGCGAGTGCGGGTGCCTTGCTCGCTGGTGCCTGGTCCATTCCATCGGCCGACGTGAAGGCCGAGGGGACGGGCATGCTCGAGGGCGACGGCAAGGCAATGGTCATGTTCGTCATGACAGCGTCGAACGTTTACGGCGCCAACCAGATCAAGGGAGCCAGGCAGGAAGCGGAGCGGCTGGGGTGGGATCTCACCGTGTTCCAGCATAACTTCTCCCAGCCCGAGCAGGACGCCCAGGTGCAGCAGTACATCGCGAGCGGCGCGCAGCCCGAGGTGATCATCTTCTGGCCGTGGGTGGCCGATGCGGCGATCAACGCTGTGCGCCAGCTCTCGCGCCTCGCGCCGGTCATCCAGCTCACGCAGGAGCCGAACGAGCAGTCCTGGCCTTACGTCCAGGCATACTCCGGCGCCAACCAGATCCTGATTGGCGAGACGCTCGGCCACATGATGTTGCAGGCGCGCGAGGCTGCGCGGGCGGCCGGCATGGAATTCAAGAGCCCCGAAGGGAACCTGCTGATATTCCAGCACCCCGAGGGCGAGAAGACCGGCGTCGAGCGGATGAAGGGGTTCCTGGCGGTCACCGCCGATGAGCCCTTCAACATCATCCACACCGAGTGGGGTCCCAACAGCCCGGAGACCGGATACCAGATCGGCAGCCAGGTGGTGCCCAAGTTCAAGGGCCAGTTCGACTTCCTGTTCGTGTCGAACCAGCAGGCGGCCAACGGCATCATCCGCGCGCTGAAGGAGAACGGGATCGCGCCGGGCCAGGATGTCTACATCGTCTCCGGCGACTGCTCCGGCAGCCTCGATGCAGTGAAGAACGGCGAGACCTTCGGGACAGGCATTCAGCCTGCTGCTGTAGAAGGCGCACTCGCGGTCCGCTCAGCGGCCAAGTTCGTGGCCCATGGCCGGATCGAAGGCGACGTGATCCAGCTCGAAGTCGAGGCCGAGGCTCCCGAGGCGGAGAACACCCCGCCGGCGAAGTACAACTACATGCCGCACGCGCCCGCGATCGGAGCGGAGGGTGTCGCCAACACGAGAATCTGGGGCTACACGGCCGACGAGATTTGCGCGTCCGGCTGAAGATTCCGTGCTGTGCCAGAAGAGGCCGCTTCGACTGGCGGCCTGAACGGGGAGACGGCGCCGCCGCTCAGACTCGGCGTGCGCCGTCTTTCCAAACGTTACGGTAACGTCCAGGCGCTCGACAGCATCGATTTCGAATTGCGCCCGGGCGAGGTCATGGCGCTGCTCGGCGAGAACGGCGCCGGCAAGAGCACGCTCGTCAAGATAGTCTCCGGCCTCGTCCAGGCCGATTCAGGCACCATCGAGATCGACGGAAAGCCCGCGTCGCTCTACCCAAGCGCACGATCGCAGGCGGCGGGTGTGGCTGTCGTCCATCAGGAATACAGCTCCGTTCCTACCCTCAGCGTGGCCGAGAACCTGGTGCTCGGCCAGAAGGGCATTCCGCCGATATGGCTGCCGCGCGAGCTCAATGCGCGGGCGCGGCGGCTGCTGGCCGGCGTCGGCCTCGACTATCTCGATCCACGCACGCCGGTAGAGCGCCTCAGCGTCGCCGAGATGCAGCTGCTCGAGGTCGCGCGCCTGCTCGTGCGCGACGCGCGCATCCTGATCTTCGACGAGCCGACGGCGGCGCTCGCCGACCGGGAGATCGAGCGCGTGCTCGCCGTCATCAAGCGACTCTCGGCCGAGGGACGCAGCGTGATCTACGTCACCCACCGGCTGCCCGAGGTCTTCCGCCTCGCGCATCGCGTGACCGTGTTCCGCAACGGGCAGAGCCTGCCGCCCCGGTCCGCAGACGAGCTCGACGTGGACGCGGTGATTGCGATGATGCTGGGACGCGAGCTCGGCACGATGTTTCCTGCCCGCGGCTCGCTCGCGGACGAGCCCCTGCTCCGCGTCGACGGGCTGCTGGCGGAGGGGCTGGAAGAGCCGGTAAGCCTGCGTGTTCACCCCGGCGAGATCGTGGGCCTGACCGGTCAGCTCGGCAGCGGCGCAAGTGCGGTGGTGCAGTCGCTCGCCGGAATGCTGCCCCCGCTTGCCGGCCGGGTCGAGCTGAAGGGTGTCGAACTCTCGTTGCGCAGCCGGGTGGCGACGCTGAAGAGCGGCGTCGCCTACTGCACGGCAGACCGCAAGAAGGACGGCATCTTCGCCGGGCGGCCGATCCGCGAGAATCTGTCGTCGCCCTGGGTGCGGGCGGTGTCGTCCGCCGGCTGGATTTCGGGTCGCCGCGAGCGCATCCGCTCGCGCGAGATCGCGGCGGAGTTCGCGATTGACGTGAAGCGCCTTGGCGCTGCGGTGGGTGCGCTCAGCGGCGGCAACCAGCAGAAGGTCGCGGTCGGCAAGTGGCTCGGCACCGCGCCGGGCGTGATCTTGCTGGAAGAGCCCACGCGGGGCGTCGACATTGGCGCGCGCGCCGAGATTTACCAGCGGTTGCGCGATCTCTGCAGCGCCGGCGTCGGCATCGTCGTCGCCAGCTCGGACACGTCTGAGATTCTCGGTCTCTCCGACACCATCGCCACCTTCTACCGCGGCCGGATGATCCGCATCTTGCCGCACGACGAATGGACCGAGGACGCGCTGGTGCGGGAAGTCATGCACCAGGAGGACGAGGCGCCGGCAGAGGCCGGCGAGGCCGCATCGTGAGGCTCTCAGGCGCCGTCCGCCTGCCGGAGGGCCGCGTTTGGGACTGGCTGCCACTCGCCATCATCATCGCACTCGCGCTCGCCGGCATCATCGTGGCCGTCATCATCACGCCGAGCTTCCTCACCGTCGACAACATCCGCGCCATTCTGCGCAACGCCTCGATCGTCGGCATCGTCGCCGTCGCCATGACCCCGATGACGCTCTCGGGCAACTTCGTCTCGCTCGCCATCGGCCAGTCCGCGATGTTGGCGATGGTCTGCTTCGTGGCCCTGGTCGGCGACGGATGGCCACAGCCGCTCGCCATCATCGTGGTCGTCGCCGGGCTGATCGTCGTCGGCGTCATGCAGGGCGCGATCGTCGCCACCGGGCTCAACCCGATCATCACCACGCTCGCGGCCGGCGCCATCATCTTCGGTGTCGTGACGGAGATCACCGGCGCCGGCATCGTGCGCACGGGCGACTACCTCATCGGCTGGGGCAGCGGCACGGTTGCCGGGATTCCAATCCAGGTTCTGATCTTCCTCATCTTCACCGTCGTCGTGTCGATCCTTATGTCGCGCACCGTGCTCGGGCGGGAGACCACGCTGGTGGGCGCTAACCGGGCGACCGCGCGGATCAGCGGCATCTCGTTCACGCGCGTCACCATCCTGGCATTCGTGATCTTTTCGGTCGGCCTCGCCATTGCCGGCATCCTCAACGGCGCGGCCTTCAACCAGGCCACATCGCGCTCGTTCCCCAACCTGACGATCGACGCCATCGCCGCGCTGCTCGTAGGCGGCACTGCGATCCAGGGGGGCCACGGCTCGCCGCTGCGATCGGCCGGCGGCGCCCTCTTCATCGCGGTCATCTCCAGCATGATGGTGCTCAACGACTTCAGCACGGGCGGGCGCCTCGCGGTCCAGGGCGGTGTCGTCGTCGCCGTCGTGGTGCTCCTCCACGAGCTGCGACGGCGGCGCGAGGTTCGCTGATGCTCGCCCATACCATCGACAGGCTGCGGCCCTATGCGCTCCCTCTGGTGGTGCTGCTGATCACGTGGGGCATCATCGCCGGGATCACGCCGAGCTTCCGCGGCGTCGGCAGCATCTTCGCGGTTCTGGAGGGCTTCCCGCTCGTAGGCCTCGCGGCCCTGGGGCTCGCGGTCACGATCATCGCCGGCGAGCTGGACCTCTCCGTTGGCTCGATGGCGGCTCTTGCGGCGGTGGTCGCGGTCCTGACCTCGCCCACCGGCCTCGTCCCCTGCATCCTGATCGCCACCCTGGTCGGCGTGGTGTTCGGTGCCGTGCAGGGCACGCTGATCGGCTACCTGCGGATCAACTCCCTCGTGTTCACCATCGGCACACTGATCCTGTTGCGGGGCCTCACCTACATCGCGAGCGACAACGCGCCCATAATCATCCAGAACATCACGATCACGGACCCGCTGCTGGACCGCTACGTGGTCTTCTCGATCAGCAGCATCACGGCGGTGACGGTGTTCGTCCTCGCCGGCCTGTTCCTGACCTACACGCGCTGGGGCCGCGAGATCTACGCCATCGGCGGCGCGCGCAACGAGGCCATCGCGGCTGGCGTGCCGCGCATACGGCCGCTGACCGTGAGCTTCGCCATCTCGGCCGGATGCGCGAGCCTCGCCGGCGCGCTCGCGGCCACGCGGGGCGGCAGCGCGGCGCCGCAAAACTACGCGGACCTGTTGCTGAGCGGGGCGGCCGCGGCGCTGCTGGGCGGCATCAGCCTCTACGGCGGGCGCGGCTCGGTGATCAATGTCGCCCTCGGCGTCGCCGTGCTCACCGTGGTCGCCACCGGGCTCGCGGCACGGGGCAGCACCGCTTACCTAGTGCAGCTCGTCACCGGCGCGTTGCTGCTCACCATGATCGCCATCGAGTTCCTCGCCGGTCGCCTGACCATTCGCGATACGATCCTGGGCGCGGGCCTGCGCGGGCGCGGCCGAGGGCCGGAGGACGCGGACAGCCAGAGGGAGGGATGAGCGATGCCGGGGCGTCTCGACGGAAAGACCGCGATCGTGACCGGGGCTGCGACGGGGATCGGCTCGGCGACGGCGCGTCTTTTCCTCGCCGAGGGGGCGCGCGTGTTCGCCGCCGACATCAGGAAGCCGGGGGACGCGCTCGCCGCTGCGCTCGCGGAGAATGGCGATCGCATGCGCTTCCACCCTCTCGATGTGCGGCGCGAGGAGGCCTGGTCCGCCGGCCTCGCCCGCTGCGCCGAGGAGTTAGGCCACCCCGACATCCTCATCAACAATGCAGGCGCCCTCGGCAGCGGCAAGCCGGTGCACGAGGAGACGCTCGACGGCATGACGGCTGCTTTCGAGAGCAACGTGCTCGGCATGTTCCTCGGCATGAAGACGGTCGTGCCGGGGATGATCGAGCAGGGCGGCGGCGCCATCGTCAATGTCTCCTCGGTCTGGGGCTGGTCCGGCGTCGAGAACAACGCCGCCTACCAGACCTCCAAGGGGGCTGCGGTCATGCTGTCGAAGAACGCCGGCGTCACCTACGCGCCTCACAACGTCCGCGTGAACTGCCTGCTGCCTGGATACATCGACACGCCCATGTCGCGCGGTGTCACCGAGGACGAAGCGAAGATGCTGGTCGACTTCACGCCGCTCGGGCGCCGCGCGGAGCCGCACGAGGTCGCGCCCATGATCCTGTTCCTCGCCTCCGACGAGGCGAGCTTCGTCGCGGCCGGCAACTACATGGTCGATGGCGGAATGGCGGCGCTCTAAGTGGCGGCTAAGGGCCGTATGTCACGGCAAGAAACACCGTGATCTACGACGAGCCGCGCCTCCTTCCCGGCGGGGACCGCTTCGTGCTCATCGAGCTCGGCAACGAGATGAGCCTCGATCTCAACTTCTTGGCACATGGCCTGGCACACGTGATCGCGGCCGAGCGCCTGAGGGGCGTGATCGAAACCGCGCCTGCCTACGCCTCTCTTCTTGTCCACTACGACCCGGGCGAGGTTTCCTTCGATCGCCTGACCGCGGAGATCGGCGCGCTCACCCGCTCTCTCGGCTCGTCCGACACGATGACGCTGGAGAGCAGGCTGTTCTACTTCCCGACCGCCTATCTCGATCCGTGGAGCGCGGAGGCGGTGGACCGCTACATCGCGGAGGTGGCGGAGAAGACCCGTGACCCCGAGCTGCTCGTGGAGTCCAACGGGCTCGGCGATGCCGGGGAGCTCGTCCGGATACACGCCGCCAGCGAATACTGGGTCGCGGCGATCGGCTGGTGGCCGGGCGTGCCCTTCATGATGCCACTCGACCCGCGCTGTCGTCTCACCGCGCCCCGCTACAACCCGCCACGGCTCTGGACGAAGAAGGGAACCGTCGGCGTGGGCGGCGGCACGACGGGCATCTACCCGGAGGACCTGCCGGGCGGCATCCAGATCTTCGCTCGCATCCCCGTCCCGATCTGGGACCGCGATCGGCGCTTTCCCGTCTTCGAGGACTCGATCTGCCTGTTGCGCCCCGGCGACCGCGTGAAGTTCATCCCCTGCGAGCTCGACGAGTTCGAGGCGGTCGAGCGCATGGTGGACGAGGCCACCTATCCCTTCAACGTCGTCGAGTATCAAGCCTTTTCCGTTCCGCGCTACCGTGCCTGGCTGAACACCATCGACGTCGAGCAACGCTTCTGAGCCGCGTGTCCAGGGCGATCGCTGCGGGAACGCGGCATGCATGCGGCCGCCGTTCTATGGTGCCGGCGCTCTTTCGGCCGCGCCATGGTCGAGGCATGGCCTGCCCGCGAGAAATGGCTCGCAACCTGATGAGCGCGCAGCCGACCCGATGACGGTGCGGGGTTACTGCCCGATGATTCGCTGTTTCTCCCAGCCCTGCTCGTAAGGGCTCCACATCAGCGACATCAGCTTGACCCGCTTGAACTTCCATTCCCCGTCGACGCGGAGATAGTCGTCCTCGTACTTCGCGGCGCCCCAGATCGGCTGGCGCTCGTCGCCTTGTGGAAAGCTGCAAGGCTCCAGCAGCAGCCACTTGCCCGTCGCTGTGTCTCCGTCGATGTCGATGATGGGGTTCATCACGTAGTGAACCGCGAACGGGAGATGCTGCAGGGCACGGATCGCCTCGCGGCCCTCGTGCGTGCCGAAGACATCGGTCTCGAACACACCGTCTTCGGTGAACAGGTTCGCCCAGTTGTCGCAGTCATGGGCGTCGGCATAATAGCAGTACAGGCTTCTCAGGCGCTTAATCTCCTCGATATCGCGAAGATACTGGATGTTCTTTTCCAGGTCCGCTGACGACATATTTGTTTCCCCCGTTGTTCGTCGAATGGCTCGACATCGCGGACAAGCGTTTCCTCAGCCCGCAGGTGTTGAGCATGGTTCCGGCACCGCAATGCCGTTGTCAACGTCGCCGCGGCCAGGTGCGATGACTGAGCTCGCCGACTTCCGATCGGTGTGTATCAGCGGGGAGACGCGGACCGTGCTCATTGTAGGCGCCTGAAACCAGCGACGGGCATGGCTCGCTTCCGCAGGAGGCTGGGCCGGTCGTGGCCGCCCTCAAACAAGAGCGCCTTCCAGCCGAAGACCAAGGGTCGGACCTCGCTGGTGCCATGCCCGATCGACGGCATCGGGAATAGGCGAAGCGCAAGGTCTCGCCGAAGATCAGGCATGGCGCAGCGTGAACGTGCATCAGCATCGCACGGTGCGCTGGCCTACTAAACGATCTGACCCGCGCGGCTCTCATGCGAAGAAGCGGGCTATCGGTGGGCGCCCTGCGTTATCCTCGCTCCCGCCGCCGTGGCGGGCACGCCGGCGCTACGAGAGGATCGGACCGCGATGGGAAGGCTGACGGGTAAGGTGGCGGTGGTGACGGGCGGCTCGCGCGGGATCGGCGCCGCCATCGCGCGGCGTTACGGCGCTGAGGGCGCGCGCGTCGCCGTGGTCTACAAGGCGGCGGCCGAGGCCGCTGACCAGGTCGTGACAGACATCGAGGCCGCCGGAAGCGAGGCTGCCGCGATCCGCTGCGACGTGGCGCAGACGAGTGAGTGCAACGCCATGGCTGACGCGGTGGCAGCGGCCTTCGGCGGCGCCGACGTCCTCGTGAACAACGCAGGCATCTACCTGCTCACCACGCTGGGCGAGACCAGCGAGGACGAGTGGGACAGCCAGATGAACACCAACGTCAAAGGCGCCTACTTCACCGCGCAGGCGCTACTGCCGCAGATGATGGCCCGCGGCGGTGGCAAGATCATCAATATCGGCTCGATCCTGGGAGAGACCGGGTTGCCGGCGTCTGCGATCTACAGCGCCACCAAGGGCGCCATCAAGCTCATGACCAAGTCCCTCGCCCTCGATCTCCGCCCGCACAACATCCAGGTGAACACCCTCTCGCCGGGCATTGTCGAGTCCGACATGAATACCGAATACCGCGCCGAGTTCGGGCGCCGCGATGCGGCGCTGCTGGGCCGCTTCGGCGGAGACGACCCGTGGATGGTTCCCGACGACCTGGCCGGCACGGCGGTGTTCCTCGCGTCCTCCGATTCCGACATGGTCACGGGCGCCAACATCCTGGTTGACAAAGGGTACTCCGCCTACTGAGGCAGGCCGTGCGCCGGTGGCGCCTCCGGCCCTCTTGACGTAGCGTTGGACGGGGCGTCGCCCGCGCGGGGCGCGCGACAGGGGGGATTCGGGCGTGGCGAAACTCGATCATGATCGCGTTCACGACGAGGCCATCGTCATCGATGCGGTCAGTCCGCTCGCGATGCGCCGCCAGTACATCGACTGGTATATCGAGGGCGGCGCCACCGCGACCGCCCCGACCATCGCCGTCTTCGAGGGCGCCGGCCCCACGCTGCGGATCCTGGGCGACTGGATCCGCGCCATCGATGCGGACCCCAGGCTCACCCTGATCAAGCGCGCCGCCGACTTCGCGCAGGCCAAGGCCGAGGGCAAGTTCGGCATCCTGTTCCACTTCCAGGGGACCGGGCCGATCGAGGACGACCTGAACCTGATCGATGCGTACAAGGCCCTCGGCGTCGGCATGATCCAGCTCGCCTACAACATCAAGAACAGCGTCGGCGACGGTTGCGAGGAACGCACCGATGCCGGCCTCAGCAACTTCGGCCTGCAGGTGGTCGAGCGCCTCAATGAGGCCCGTGTGGTCGTCGACTGCACGCATGCCGGCTATCGCACCACGATGGATGCGATCGAGGCGTCGACGCGGCCCGTTGTCTTCTCGCATTCGAACCCGAAGGCGGTGAGGGACTCGCGGCGCAACATCACCGACGATCAGATCAAGGCGGCGGCCGCGACCGGCGGCCTGATCGGCATGGTGGGCTTTCCCTCCTTCGTCAGCGCGTCGGCCAAGCCGACCCTCGATGAGTTCATCGACCACATCGATTATGTCGTGAAGCTCGTCGGCGACGATCACGTCGGCCTCGGGATCGACTACTACTGGATTCAGGCGGCGTTTACCGACCTAGAGGAGGCCACCCGGCTCTACGAGGAGTTCGTATCGGCCGGCAAGTGGCGGCCCGAGTCCTACCCGCCGCCGCCCATTCACTACGTGGACGGCATCGAAACGCCGCGTGACCTGCGCAACCTGACCAGGCGCCTGCTGGAACGCGGCTACAGCGAGGAGACGACGAAGAAGATCCTGGGCGGCAACTGGATCAGGGTCTTCAGGGAGGTGTGGGGCGAGTAGCGTCGCCCGCCGGTCCTAACCCTTGAGATACTTCAGGAACAGGCAGCCGGAGGCGTCGAGCCGTGCTTCGAACCCGGCATCGAGATAGGTCGTCGCGGTCTCCTCGGTGATGATGGCCGGGCCTTCGACCGCGTCGCCGAGCGCGAAAGACTCACGTGCCACGATCCTGAACGGCTGCCGCCTGTCCTCGGTGAAGGAATAGGCCTCGACCTCGGCGGCGTCTGCGTCGCCGGCAGCGGCGGACCTGTACTCGCTCGCGCGCCGCGGGAGCGGCAGGCGCAGGGTCGCGCGGATCGAGACGATCTCCGCCTCCTCCTCCATGGTGTTGCGGAAGGTCCGCTCGTACTCCCGGGTGAAGGCTTCGAGCACCGCGTCTGCGCCGGCAGTGATGGCGCCGTCGGGCGCTTCCATCGGCACCGTGAGATTGTGCTCCTGCCCGGCGTAGCGCATGTCGAGCCCCACCTCCTTCGAGCGGGACTGGCCGTCCTTCAGCGGCCCCTGGCGCTCTTCGAGCGTGGCGAACAGGCCCGTCAGGATGTCGTTCGCTTCGGCGAGCGCCTCGTCGGAGAGCTTCATGATCCTGGTGCGCGCCGCAGCCTGCGTCAGGTCGGCCCCGAGCAGCCCCCACGCCGAGAAGTTGCCGGCGTAGGGCGGGATCACGATGGTCCCGATGTTCAGCTCGCGGGCGAGCGCGCAGGCCATCAGCGGGCCGGCGCCGCCGAAGGCCAGCAGCGTCGCCTGCCGCGGGTCGACGCCCTGGTCGATGGTGATCTCGCGGATGGTGTTGGCCATCGAGGCGGTCACGATGGTCATGACGCCCTGGGCGGCCTGATCGACGGAGAAGTTCAACTTCGCGGCGATCGGCTCGATGGCGGCGCGCGCCTTGCCCACATCGAGCGTGATGCCCGAGGCGAGCTTGCCTTCGCCCAGCATTCCCAGGCAGAGCGCGCAGTCGGTGACCGTGGGCTCGGCGCCGCCGCGCCCGTATGAGGCGGGGCCGGGGTCGGCGCCGGCGCTCTGCGGGCCGACCTGCAGCAGGCCGCCGACGTCGATGTAGGCGATGGAGCCGCCGCCGGCTCCGATGGAGCGCACATCCACCCAGGGCGTCTGCACCGGCAGGCCGACGACCATGCCCTCGTACATGAGCTGCGGCCGACCGCCGCTGACGAGGCAGGTATCGAAGCTGGTGCCGCCGACGTCGGCGGTGATGAGGTTGTCGATTCCGAGCGAGCGGGCCAGTTCTCCCGCCCCTTCGGCGCCGGCGACCGGGCCGGACATGATGGTCTCGAACGGACGCTCCTCGGCCTCCGCGAACGTCATCGAGCCGCCGCCGGAGCGGGTGATGAGCAGCCGTCCGGCGAAACCGATCTTCGCGAGCTCCTCGTCGAGCCGGCGCAGGTAGTGGATCATCCGGGGGCGAACGAAGGCGTCGATCACCGTCGTCGTCGTTCGCTCGTACTCGCGGTACTCGCCAGAGACGCGATGGGAGACCGAAATCTCGCCCTCGAAGCCTGCGGCGCGCAGCGCGCGCTCCGCCTCGATCTCGTGAACGGGATTGGCATAGGCGTTCATGTAGGCGATGGCGATGGCGTCGACGCCCTCGCCCGCGAACACCTTGAGGGCCTCGCGAACGTCCGCGGTCTCCTGGGCGGTGTGAATCTCGCCGTTGGCGCGGACCCTCTCCTTCACCGGGCGGCGGAGCCGGCGGGGCACCAGCGGCGGCGGGGGGGTCCAGAACAGGTTGTACATCTCCTCGCGGTCGCCGCGGCGGATCTCCAGGATGTCGCGGAAGCCCTCGGTGGCCAGCAGCCCGACCACTGCACCCCGGCGTTGCAGGAGCGCGTTGATGCCGACGGTGGTGCCGTGGAGAAAATACTCCGACGCCTTCACGCGGTCGGCGGGCACGGCCTGGCCGATGGCGTTCACCACGCCCTCGTCGGGATTGTCCGGCGTGGTCGGCACCTTGGCGACCAGCGATTCGCCCGAAACGTCGTCGTAGTAGATGAGGTCGGTGAACGTCCCCCCGATATCAACACCGATTCGCGTCGCCATTACGCCCCACCTCTTCCCGGCACGGACCGCCCGCGCGGCCTTCCCCTGGTTGCCGCTCCCGGCGGCGGAGACTATCGTGCGGCCCTCGCAGCGGCAACGCCGCGCCGCCGTGCAGCAGAATCAGGGCGGGCATGACGGAGACGATCCTCGAGGTCGAGGACCTGGCGAAGCACTACGTGGTTGGCAAGGACGTGGTGCGCGCGCTCGCAGGCGTGAACCTCGCGGTGGCTCCGGGAGAGAGCGTCGCCATCGTGGGCGAATCCGGCTCGGGCAAGACGACGCTCGCCAAGCTCGTGCTGGGCGTCGAGGAGCCGAGCGCCGGCCGCATCGTGTTCGACGGGGCGGAGCTGGGCGCGCGGCGGGATCGCGCTCTGCGCCGGCGCATGCAGGTCGTGCAGCAGAACCCGCTCTCCACGCTCAACCCCAAGCGCACGATCAGGCAGGCGGTCGAGCTGCCGCTCCGCGTGCACGGCATGGTGCCGTCGGGCGACTACGCCGAATCCGTGGCCGAGCTTCTCGGCATCGTCGGTCTGTCGCCGGAGTACATGGACCGCTACCCCACCGCGCTCTCGGGCGGCCAGCGGCAGCGGGCCGCTCTCGCCCGTGCACTGGCGGCCAAGCCCGACCTCATCGTGCTCGACGAGCCGACCTCGGCGCTCGACGTATCGGTCCAGGCGCGGGTGCTGACGCTCCTGTTCGATCTCCAGGCCCGCTTCAATCTCACCTATCTGTTTATCACCCACGACCTCGGCGTGGCGCGAAACATGGCCTCGCGGATCGCCGTGATGTACCGGGGCCGGATCGTCGAAAGCGGGCCGACGGAGCCGGTGTTCCGCGAGCCGCGCCACCGCTACACGGCAATGCTGCTGTCCTCCGTTCCGGTCGTGTCCGAAGAGGAGGAATCGCTCAGGCCGCTATGGCCGTGGGAGCGCAACCTGATGGAAGGCCAGGAGCGCGCCTCCGAGGGCTGCGCCTTCGCGCCGCGCTGCCCCTACGCGCTCGAGCATTGCTGGACGGACGCCCCCGAGCTTGCCGACTTCAGCGACGACCATCTGGCCGCGTGCCACAACCCCGGGGAAGCGATAGCCGGAGGCGGCTGACCCTACTCGGCGGCCGTGGCCGGGAGGTCGGCGAAGGCGTGGGGGTAGTGAGCGCGGGCGTGCGCCTCGGTGATGTATCCCTCGCGGATGTCGTTGTGCACCGCGGCCGGGTCGCGTTCGGCCGCCGGCCCGTAGCCGCCGCCACCGCCGCTCGACAGCTCCACGACCGCGCCTTCGGGCAGGAACATGCGCGTGGCCTTGCCGAAGGGGCCGATGCGCTCGCCGTCGGGCATGTGCGCGTAGATCGTGTTGCAGACGCCGTCGTCGCCGCCCTGAAGCCCCCACGGCGTGGTCTTAGTGCGGTCCACGGTCGTGGTGACCCAGGAATCGGCGAGCATGCGGAAGTGGAAGCTGACGCCGAGGCCGCCCCGGTGCTTGCCGGGCCCGCAACTGTCGACGGCGAGGGAAACTTCATCCACCAGCCAGGGGAACTTGGCCTCCCAGATCTCGATCGGCGAGTAGCGCGTCGCGGCCTGCATGATGTGCATCGAGGAGACGCCGTCGCCCTCGGCGTGCGCGCCCTGACCGATGGGGTGGGGGGCGCCGTCGGCCCAGGGCTCGCCGGTCTCGGGATCGTTGCCCCAGAAGATCATGGCGCAGACGTCGCCGCCGGAGGACGCCGGCACCGCCTTGGGCATGGCCTGAGAGAGCGCCTGGTAGATCACCTCGATCGCCTGCATCGCCGGCCAGCCATAGAGGAAGCACGGCGCTGGCCACTCGGGATGGAACATCGAGCCCGGCCGCGTCACCACCTCGATGGGGCGGAAGTGCCCCTCGTTCGGCGCCTCCGAGCCGCCGGCGAGCATGGTGACGGCGCACCGGCTGGCCGAGATCGTCGAAGCCTGCGGCGTGTTGATGGGGCCGGGGCGCGTGTCGGGGACGGTCGAGTAGTCGATCCGCACCGTCGAGCCCTCGACCTCGACGATGACATCGAACGGCACCTTCTCGTCGCTCACGCCGTCGTCGTCCATGACCCCGTGGCCCACGTACCGGCCATCGGGAATGCGCTCGAAGTAGCTGCGCACGATGGATTCGCCGTGGTCGAACATGCGCTCGGTGGCCTGGTTGAAGGTCTCGAGCCCGAAACGCTCGACCACCTCGATCAGCGCCGCCGCGCCGGTCCGGCAGCCGATCACCTCGCCGCGAATGTCGCCGTCGACCATCTTCGGCACCCGCGAATTGGCGAGCAGCATGCGGTTCATCTCTTCGTCGAGCACGCCCCGCTTGTAGAGCTTGATGCCGGGATAGATCGTGCCTTCCTGGAACACGTCCACGGTATCGGTGGAGTAGGGGTCCTTGCCGCCGATATCGAGCAGGTGGCCCTTGATGGTGGTGTAGCCGATCAGCTCGGAATCGTTGAGGAACACCGGCATCACCAGGGCCAGGTCCTGCTGGTGCGAGCCCATGCCGAAGGGATCGTTGTAGATGATGATGTCGCCGGGCTCGAGGGTCTCCTCGCCGCCCACCGATGCGACCGCGCTGTCGACGCAGAAGTTCATCGTGCCCATGAAGATCGGCATGCTCGGCGCCTGGGCCAGCATGCGGACCTTGCGGTCGTAGATCGCGACCGCGAAGTCCAGCACCTCGACGATGCAGGGCGAGAAGGCGGTGCGCACGATCGCCCGCTTCATCTGGTTGGCCGCGATGTTGAGCGAGTTGCGCACGATCTCGGTGGTGACCGGATCGGCGTCGACCGCGCCCGATCCTCCGGCGACGCGAAAGGTGACCAGTTCGCGGGTCATCGGCAGTCCCTTCGGTCCGACGGGGGCCTACTCGGCGGCCGCACGCGCCTGGAACACGTGCGGGTAGTAGGTCCGGGCGTGGTCCTCGGTGATGAGGCCTTCGCGCAGGTCGTCGAGCACCGCCTCGGGGCTGCGCGCGGCAGCCGGTCCGTAACCGCCGCCGCCGGCGGTGCGCATCTCCAGCGTCTCGCCGGCTGCCACCTTGAGCCGGGTCGCCTTGGTGATCTCCTCGCGCTCACCGTTGGCGCGGCGCAGGTAGGCGACGTTGGCGCGGCACCCCTCGCCGCCGCCCGCCAGCCCCCAGGCCTTGGACTTGTTGCGCTCGATGACCACTGTGACGAAGGACTCGGCCAGCATGGTGTAGTCCATGTCGAGCCCGAGGCCTCCCCGGTGCTGCCCGGGTCCGCAGGTGTCGGGCGCCAGCTCGAACTTGGTGATCAGCCAGGGGTCGCGCGATTCGTAGACCTCGCACGGTATGTTGCGGGTCGCCGCCTCCATCGGGTGCATCAGGCAGCTCTGGCCGTCGCTCCTGGACCAGGCGCCCTGGCCGCCCATGTGCGGCATGCCCTCGGCCCAAGGCTCGCCCGTCTCCTCGTCGACCCCCCACCAGACGGTGGCCTGGATGTCGCAGTCGCTGGCCGCAGGCACCGCCTCCGGCATGACCTCGGACATGGCCCGCAGGATCACCTCCATCGCCTGCATGGCGGGAATGAAGTAGAGGAAGCTCGGCGCCGGCCACACCGGATCGAACATGGTGCCGGGACGGGTCACGACCTCGACCGGGCGGAAGTAGCCCTCGTTGACGTTGTCCCCGCCGCCGGCGATCCACATGATCGCCATGCGCGTCGCCGATACGGTGGAGGCGATCGGGCAGTTCACCGGCCCGTTCTGCATCGGCGGCGAGTTGGAATAGTCGACGCGGACGGTCGAACCTTCGACCTCCAGCGCGACCTCGAAGGGGATGGAGTCGGTGTCGACGCCGTTGTTGTCCATCATCCCGTGGGCGATGTAGCGGCCGTCCGGAATCTTCTCGAAATAGCTGCGGATGACGGCCTCGCCGTGGTCGTACATGCGCTCGACGCAAGTTTCGACCTCGTCGAGCCCGAAGCGGTCGACCACGTCGCACAAGGCCGCGGCGCCCGCGCGCACGGCGACCACCAGCGCCTCCACGTCGCCCACGACGTACTTGGGCACGCGAGAGTTGGCCACCAGCATGCGGTGGACCTCGTCGGAAAGCTCGCCGCGCTTGTAGAGCTTCAGGCCAGGGAAGATCGTTCCTTCCTGGAAGACGTCCACGGTGTCGGTGGAGTAGGGCTCCTTGCCACCGACGTCCTGGAGGTGGGCCTTGATGCCGGTGTATCCGATCAGCGTCTTCTCGCGATAGAACACCGGCATGATCAGCGCCGCGTCCTGCTGGTGCGAGCCGGTGCCGAAGGGATCGTTGTAGAGGATGATGTCGCCCGGCTCCAAGGCGTCCTCGCCGCCCACCGCCTCGACTGCGGCTTCGACGCAGAAGTTCATGGTGCCCATGAAGAGCGGCAGCGTCGGCGCCTGGGCCAGCAGGCGCACCTCGCGGTCGTAGATCGCTGCGGCGAAGTCCAGGACCTCGTAGATGGTCGGCGAGAAGGAGGTGCGCACCAGCGCGCGCTTCATGTAATTCGCCGCAACCTGGAGGGAATGCCGCACCACCTCGGTGGTCACGGGGTCGGCATCCCCGCCCAGATTCTTGCTCGGCGCGGCGCGGTACGTGCGCGGCTCGCTCGCGCGGACAGCCTGGGTCATCTCGCTTCCCTCCGCCTTCTGGTCCGACCGCTGCGGCAGGCTAACACAGCGCCAACCCGGCGGTCGACATCGGCAGGGTGGGAACACCCGCCCTGCTTGCTCAATCCTTCGCCGCTGTGGCAGACTTTCCGCCGCCTTCGCATGCGCGAGGCTGACTGGAATACAGGGAGGGAAAACAAGTCATGAGATCGCTTCTCGTAGGAATCGCGGTTGCCATGGCATTCGTCGTGACCGCAAGTTCTGCTCTCGCGGAACGCGTACTTCGTATCGAAGAAGTGCCGATCGGCGAACTCGATCCCCACAAGGCGATCGATTACATCGACTCGATCATCAACTTCAATGTTTACGACACTCTTGTCTGGCCGAATCCCGACGGCACCTTCAGCGGATTGCTTGCCGAGTCTTGGGAAGTCAGCGACGACGGCCTGAACTACACGTTCACGATGCGGGACGCGAAGTTCCATGACGGGTCCGTGGTCGATGCCCACGATGTCGCCTACTCGCTCGCCCGCACCCAGGCGATCGGCCAGGCGTATGCCAACCTGTTCGTCGGCCTCACCGCCAGCGCCGTGGACGACCGCACGGCTCAGATCACGCTGCCCGCGTCCAATGCCGCGTTCCTGGCGACGCTGGCCAGGCTCTCGATCGTGAACAGCGATCTCGCCAGGGCCAACCAGCAGGAGGGCGACTTCGGCGAGAACGGCGACTACAGCGCCGCCTTCCTCTCGGGCAACGATGCCGGCTCAGGCGCCTACACGGTCGAGTCCCACAACATGCAGGAGCTGACGATCCTGAAGGCGTTCTCCGATCACTTCGATGCCTTCGATCCGCTGGCGCCCGATACGGTCCAGATTCGCTACGGCATCAGCCCCGCGACCATGCGCACGCTGATGGCCAACGGCGAGCTCGATCTCTCCATGCAGTGGCATCCCTACGAGACGTTCGGCGGCCTCGCCGGGCTCGACAATGTGGCGCTCACCACCGAGAAGGGCGTCGGCTACGTGGTCCTGCCCATCAATACGCAGAAGGCGCCGACCGACGACGTGCACTTCCGGCGCGCGATGGTGTACGCGCTCAACTACGACGCGTTCTCCAACATCGTGAAGGTCACTGACGACCTCTACGCAGGCAACCCGACACGCACCGCCATCCCGCGCGCCATGTTCGGCTACGACACCGACGCGCCTGCGTTCAAGCAGGACCTCGACAGGGCCCGGGCAGAGCTGGCCAAGTCCAAGTACGCCGACTCCGCCGGCGACTACGAGGTCGAGCTTGCCTGGGTCGCGGAGGTTCCGATGGAAGAGAAGATCATGCTGCAGCTGCAGTACGACCTCTCGCAGATCGGCATCAAGGCCAAGATCACCAAGAACCCGTGGGTGCGGTTCTCCGACCGCGCGGCGACCGTGGAAGACACGCCGCATGTCGGGCTCCTGATGTTCTCGGCGACCTACTCGGATCCGATTTCGCTGCTCGGCGACTATCACTCGAGCATGCGGGGGTCGTACCTCTCCATGTGGTGGCTCCAGGATGCCGAGGTGGACGGCCTGATCGAGGCGACGAAGGTCGAGCTAGACATCAACAAGAGGGCCGAGGTGCTGAAGCAGCTTCAGCGCCGGATCCTCGATGTCGCACCGGCGATCTACGCCTTCGAGTTCGACGCCGTCTTCGCGAAGGGCGCGCACATCGGCGCGCCGCCTCTCGATGACGATGCCAAGACCGTGCCGGTGATGGGCGGGAACTTCCGCTTCCACACCTGGCAGGTCGGCGACGCAATGTAGCTGGGACGATTGCCGGGCCGGCCGGACCTTCACCCGGCCGGCCCGGCGGCCCCACGCATCCCGCACGGCAATCGTGCCGTCGCGAGCGCCGCGATCTTCTCCTGAAGATACTATGAGGCACGGTTCGTGAGTGTCGGCCGCTATCTGTCGCGGCGGTTCATCGCCTCGATCATCGTTCTGATCGGGGTCTCCATCGTCATATTCCTGTTGGCGCGCCTGATCCCGGGCGACACGGCGCGAATTGCAGCCGGACCCCGGGCGACCCCCGAAATGGTCGAGATGCTTCGCGCGCGCCTCCATCTCGATGAGTCGCTCCCGGTGCAGTACTACTACTTTCTCAAGGGCCTCGTGACCGAGGGCGACCTCGGGATGTCGATCTACACCAACCGGGCGGTGACGATCGACATCGTCGAGTTCTTCCCAGCGACGTTCGAACTCGTGCTGTTTTCGGGCCTCTTCATGGTCCTGATCGGCGTGCCTCTGGGAATCCTGTCGGCGCGCCATCGCGACGGGCTGACCGACAATATCGCGCGCGTCGTGGCGCTGCTGGGAGTCGTGACGCCAACCTTCGTCTGGGCGATCTTCCTGATGCTGGCGTTCGCCTACGCGATCGATCTGTTCCCGACGATCGGCCGATTGAGCGATGGCGTGACGCCGCCCCCCCGAGTCACCGGCATCTACACGATCGACGCCCTGGCGGCGGGGCAGCTCGCGGTGTTCGCGGATGCGGCCCTGCACCTGATTCTTCCGTCCTTCGCCCTGGCGCTGACCGGAATGGGCCAGGCGGCGCGGCTCACCCGCACCAACATGATCGAGAGCTTCCAGCGGCCCTACTCCGAATTCGCGCGCGCCTACAACTTCGGCCCGCAGGAAATGGCCTTCAAGTACGCGCTCAAGCCGGCCATGATCCCGACGCTGACCATCCTCGGCCTCGACTTCTCGGTGATGCTGGGCAACGCCTTCCTGGTCGAGATGGTGTTCGGTATCGGCGGCATGGCGCGCTACGGGGTCGACGCGATCATGCACAAGGACCTGAACGGCATCATCGGGACCGTTCTGGTCATCGCCACCTTCTTCCTGATCGTCAACGTGATCATCGATCTGGTGGTGGCTTATCTCAATCCGCGGGTTCGATTGGCCGCGCGATGAACGCGCTTGCCCTCACCGCGATCTTTCGCACCCGCGCGTGGTACCGCTTCAGCCGCAATCCCCTGTCGCTGACCGGCGCCGCCATCGTCCTGGTGGTGACCCTGCTCGCCATCTTCGCGCCCTTCGTCACGCCTTTCCCCGAGCACGCCGGAAACCTGGTCGATTTCGCCAATTCCGACCGGGCGCCGGATGGGCGGTACTGGCTCGGGACCGACGGGGTCGGCCGCGACTACCTGACCCGGATCATCTACGGGTTTCGCGTATCGCTCATCCTGGGCGTGGTCGTGCTCTCGATCGCGGTGCCATTGGGCGTCGGTCTGGGCCTGCTGGCCGGCTACTACGGTGGCTGGACGGAAACGATCATTATGCGCGTCACCGACATCTTCCTCGCGATCCCGGCGCTGGTCGCGGCGCTGGCCATCATGGGCTTCCTCGAGCCGACGCTGATCAACGCCATGATCGCCGTCGCCGGGCTATGGTGGCCGTGGCATACGCGGCTCGCCTACAACATCACGCGATCGGTGCGCACCGAGGACTTCGTCGTCGCCTGCCAGGTGATCGGCGCCTCGAACGCGCACATCATGCTTCGCGAGATCCTCCCAAATTGCGTGCCCTCGATCCTGACAAAGGTCACGCTCGACATGGGCTTCGTGATTCTCGTCGCGTCCGCGCTGAGCTTCCTCGGCCTCGGCGTTCAGCCGCCGACCCCCGACCTCGGCCAGATGGTGGCCGACGGGGCGCAATACCTGCCCGACCTGTGGTGGAAGCCGGTCTTTCCCGGGCTCGCGATTCTCATCCTCGTCCTGGGTTTCAATCTGCTGGGCGACGGCCTGCGCGACATGCTGGACGTGAACCTCTAGTCATGGCCTCCCTGCTCGAAATCCGCGACCTGCACATGCGCTTCTCGCTGTTCGAGGGGCTCTCGCACGTGCTCAACGGGATCAGCCTTTCGATCGAGAAGGGCGAGCGGGTGGCGATCGTGGGCGAGTCCGGCTGCGGCAAGTCGGTGACGGTGCGCGCCATCCTGGGGCTGTTGCAGCAAAGGAACGTCGCCATCGAAGGGTCGATCCGGTTTCACGAGACCGAACTGCTCGGCATGGCAGAAAGGGAGTGGCGCGGGATTCGCGGCAGCCGCATCTCGATGATCTTTCAGGACCCGATGGCCTCGCTCAATCCCACCTTCAAGGTGCGCGACCAGCTCCTCAAGGTGATCCGGCGGGGCGGGCGCGCCGGCTCGGCGCGGGAGGCCTACGAGATCGCCTGCGCGGGGCTGCGCCGGGTGGCGATCGTCGACCCCGACCGCATCCTCGCCGCCTATCCGTTTCAGTTGTCGGGCGGCCTCGCGCAGCGCGTGATGATCACCATGGCGCTGGTGAACCGGCCCGAGCTGGTGCTGGCCGACGAGCCGGGCTCGGCGCTCGACGTGACGGTGCAGGAGCAGACACTGAGGCTCATGCACGAGCTGACCCAGGACGCAGGCGCAGCGGTGCTCCTCATCACGCACAACCTTGGCGTGGTGCGGGAGTTCGCGCAGCGGGTCTACGTGATGTATGCCGGCACGATCGTCGAAGAGGCGGACGTCGAGACCCTGTTCCGCGAGCCGGCGCACCCCTATACGCGCGCGCTGCTGGAGGCCGTGCCCAAGCTCACCGGCGCCGGGCTGCCCCGCCCCATCGAGGGCATGGTGCCGGACTACACGGCGGCGCCGAGCGGATGCCGCTTCCACCCCCGCTGCGCCTTCGCCGAGGATGCGTGCAGCAGCGCCCCTCCGGTCGTCGAGCTGGGCTCCGGGCATCGCGTCGCCTGCGTGCTGCCGGCGAAGGGCCGAGTGGCGGTCCCCACCTAGGCCGCGGAGCCGCCGATGGCCGCCCCCGACATCGACCACATCGTCTATGCCGCGCGCGAGCCGCTCCGCACCTTCCGCTTGCCCGTGGGAGACGGGCATGAACTCCACGTGGAGGAGATCGGGAACCCCGACGGAACGCCCGCCGTGGTCCTGCACGGCGGCCCCGGCAGCCGCATCGAGGACCGCCACCGTCGCCTGTTCGACCCGGAACGCTACCGGCTCATCGCCTTCGACCAGCGCGGCGCCGGGCGCAGCACGCCCCGAGGCGAGATCCGGAACAACACGACCTGGCACCTGGTGGAAGACATCGAGGCCCTTCGCCGCCACCTCGGCATCGAGAAGTGGCTGGTGGTAGGCGGCTCGTGGGGCTCCACGCTCTCGCTGCTCTATGCCCAGACGCACCCGGAGAGCGTAACCGGCATCGTCGTCTGGAGCGTGTGGCTTGCCGACAGCATGACACGGCGCTGGTTCTTCGAGTACGGCGCCAACATGGTCCAGCCAGAGGCCTGGGACGAGTTCGTCGGCCACTTCACGGCCGAGGAGAGGGAGGACCTCGAAGCCGCTCTCTATCGCAGGATCGACGGCACGGACCGCGCGGCCGCCGCGGCCGCAGCCCGCGCGCTCGGCGAATGGGAGACCTCCATGGTCTATTTCCATTCCCGCGAAGGCGGCCTCGCCGAGATCAGCGGAGTCGACCACGCCGAGAACTATGGCCGCATCCTCAGCCACTATTTCAAGAACCGCTGCTTCCTCGACGGCGACGACCACGTGCTCTCGCGTTGCACCGCCATCGCCGATATCCCCGGCACCATCGTCCAGGGCCGCTACGACATGTGCACGCCGGTGCGCGAGGCTTGGCGCCTGAAGCAGGCGTGGCCCGGCGCGAAGCTCAGGATCGTGGAGCACGGGGGACACATGACCGACGAGCCCGGCATGGCCACGGCGATGGTCGAAGCGCTCGACGCCACGGCCCGCCGGCTGTGAACCTGAGCGACCAAGAACGCGGCGTCCTCTCCGGCGCGACCGGACCGTAGGGCGCGCGCATGGCGATGGAGGTCGTTGTCGAGGCGGCCCGGATGATGGGAGCGGACCGCCTGGTGCCGATCGCCTCCAGCCACATAGACGGCTGCTCGAAGAGATACGTCGCTACAGTAGGTTACGGGAAGGCACGAATCCCGTCCCTCCGCCATGCTTCGTATCCAGCGCGTGCATATAAGACGAGGTTTTTGAAGATTTGAAAGAGTTACCCCTAACTTCCGCTCCATTTGAAACACGGTCTTGCGACATGTCTCGGAACCCGCGGGACGGTGCCGCCCGCGGCCCCCGTCTGCTGCCCGGCGCGCGGGTTCGGTGCCGATGGGCACGGTAATCCATTGATCTTGCTGCATTGCGGGGGGTCAACGAGGCGCGTCTAGCAGCACTCGTTCTCTCGCGCGAGATACCCGGCACCGGGGAAGCTGCGTTGCTCTCTCCCGTGGAGTCCTGCAACATCCTTTCCGATAGCGTTCCGGGAGGCGAGATCAGGAACGCCCGTGCCCGGATCAAGCAACTCCGCAACATGGACTTGCTCGCTCGCGACGTGGTCGGCGCTGTCGCCGAACTCCAGCGCGTCATAGCGACGGCGCGCGCACGGGTCGCACTGAGTCTCCTCGTCGCCGCCCGCGGCAGGCAATGGCGACGGCGTCGGAGATCGCTTCGAATTCGAAAGGAGGACAGGATGTTGAACGCAGCAACTGGCGTGACGCGGACCGTCTCGGCCCTCGCGCTGGCAGGAGTCGGTCTGTCGGCCTGCATCCACGATGATTCGACCGACCGTGGCGCCGAGCCCCTCGTTGTAAGCGGATTTGTGGCGAGCCCCCTGGGACCCCGCTACGCAGGCGGCGGCGAGGACAGTCTGGAGAGCGTGGACGGCCTGGTGCTGTCGCCTCTCTCGGTCCGCGTCGAGCGGGTCTATGCAGAAGACGGAAGGGGAGTGTCGTCGCCGCCGGACGACATTGCCTATATCGAGTCCGTCTTGAGGACCAGCACGGGAACGTACGTCGTGAACTATGTCATCGACGGCGAAAGAACGAGCGTCGATTTCGACATGGAAGAACTCGTCTCGTACGACAGCCTGTTCGGGAGAACGACGCACGACAATCACGCGTACGGGTTTCAGATTTACCGGGATCTGGGCGGCAACGATGATCCGGCACCGCGCGATTACGTGGCGACGGCCCGCTTCTTCACCTTCGAGCGCCGTCCCGGCGTCAGTCCCTACGATGGAACGGTCTACGAAATGTTCGGCACCTACGGCCTGAGAACCAGTCCCGAAAGCCTGTCTCCCCTGGGTAGCGCAAGCTACGAGGGAAACATGTTCGGCAACGTCTGGGACGTGGACGATCCGAACCGGAACACGGGCCTGGATCTGCTGCGGGGAACGCTCACCCTCGATGCGAATCTCGATAGCGGCGACATCGGTGGAGAGGTCCGCAATCTCCGCAGGTTCGACTACGGCGCGGAGGATCGCGCCTGGGAGGACCTGGCGGATACGATCTCGATCGAAATCGGCAGCGGCACGATTGAACAGGGCCGCTTCGCCGCCACCTGGGAGGGGCGCGACAGCGGGGACGCGCCCGCCCAGGACAGCGTTCGGGGATTTACGGGAAACATGCTCGGCGAATTCTACGGGCCTGCCGGGGAGGAAGTCGGAGGTGTGTGGAGAGGGCATCGCGACGCAACCGACACCACGCCCGAACAGCTCATTAACGGGTTTTTCAGCGGCGGCAGGCAGCCGGAAACCAAGCAATAGCCGACGCGGCCGCCCTTCCGGCAAACCCGGCGCTCAAGCTCGGACCTGGTTGGCGAACCCGCGCCGCGAGAGTGCGGCGCCGTGCGCGCGCAGCCTGCTGGGTGGCATGAACCCAAATGGTGTATGGTTTGGGATTGATGAGCCCCTTGTCTTCGCCCAAGCCGGGGGTTGCACTCACCGTAACCGGACACGATATGGTTCGGGTATTACATCCCGCAGACATGCGGCATCGCGCGTTCCGGCCTGACTGAGTCCGCCATGCAAAAGCTTCGCATCGTACGGAATGCCCTGCAGGACGTGGCGGACGATGGCGAGCGGGTGGGCAGCCAGCCCGCGCTCGATCCGTTCCCTGAGGGATGGTATTTCGTCGCTGACCGTCGCTCCATAACGAAGCAAAGGCTGATTCAAAAGCAGTGGCTCGGCCAGGACATTATCGCCTGGTGCGACGATGAAGGAGCCATCTGCGTTGCCCGGTCAGTGTGTCCTCACCTGGGCTCCTCCCTGAGCCCCGAGGCCGGCGCATGCGTGCGCGACGGTCTGCTCGTCTGTCCCTTCCACGGCTTCGCCTACAATGCCGAGGGTGCCTGTGTGGCGACTCCCTATGCCGAACCGCCAAAATCCGCGCGACTGAGCGTTTTCGAGACGCGGGAGATTCGCGGCCTCGTATTCGCCTGGTGGGGCATTGAGGGACGCCCGCCGCAATGGGGCCTTCCGGAAGAGCCGGCGGATGAAGGCGACTGGAGCGGCATGGAAATGCGGACGCTTCGCTTTCCGGGTCATCCCCAGGAGACGGCGGAGAACTCGGTAGACCTGGCGCACCTGCGATACGTGCACGGTTACGACTCTGTCGGAGCTGACGGGTCGGTAACGGTGGAGGGCGCCCATCTCGTTAGTCGCTTCGATTTCAGGCGTCGCTGCGGCATCATCGGCTTCACGAGCATCTTGGAAGTGTCAGCCACCACCCACGTCTACGGGTTGGGATACTCGTACGTCGATATTCGCGAGAACAGCATCGGCATAGACTCCCGAATGTGGGTTTTGGCCACGCCGGTCGACGGCACATTCATCGATCTGGTTCTTGTCGGACAGGTCCGAAATATACGAACGCCCAAGCGATTTGCCTTCGGTCTCGCGCTCTTGCCGGTGAGCCTGCGCACAGGACTCATGAGCAAGATGTACATGTTCATGCAGGAGCGGGACGTTCTTCAAGACGTCAAGATCTGGGAAAGAAAGAGCTATCGGACTCATCCGCGCCTGTGCCGTTCCGACGGCGCCATCGGCAAGTATCGGCGCTATTGCAGGCAGTTCTATCCGAACACCCCTTACGCTGATCGTGATCACAGCCGGAAACCAACCCGCACGCATCGATCCAGCGCGGCCGATTAGTGGAAGAGAAGCGATGCAAGGCGCTGCGAGGTGGCTCGACCCTTCTTCGGCAGCCTGACGGCCGCGCCACGGAGATCCGAGCGAGGCGCGCATAGGGCTGTAACCGGCCGCTAGCGGAGCATCGTCGGGGCGATACCGAATTGACCGACCCGTAGCGGCGGTCCTATGTCGAGCCGATGAAAGACGCGCGCCGGCAGCCGATGGCTCTCCTCACCGTGGGCTTCCGGCCGTTCTATCTGTTGGCGGGGGCGTTGGCGGCGGTGGGGGTCCCTGCATGGCACTTCGCGCCGGGGGAGGTGCTGGGCGGCGAACTCTACCTGGCGGGCCCGGCGTGGCACGCGCACGAGATGGTCTTCGGCTTCGCCGCGGCGGTGCTCACGGGCTTCCTGCTGACGGCGGCGCGGGCGTGGACTGGCCTCGCCACCCCCAGCGGCTGGCGGCTCGCGGCGCTGGCCCTGCTCTGGGTCGCGGGACGGGTGCTGATGGCAACGGGGCCGCCGCTCCCTGCCATTGTCGTGGATTGCCTGTTCCTGCCCTGCGTCTCGCTCGCAGTCGCCGTCCCGGTCGTGAAGGCGCGGAACTGGCGGAACCTGCCCGTGGCGGCGGTGCCGGCGTTGCTCGGCGGGGCCAACCTGCTGTTTCACCTCGACCATGTGGGCCTGATTGCGCTCGCGCGCGCCAGTGGCGGCGCGCTCCTGGCCCTCGACCTCTTCGCGCTGCTCGTCGCGTTGATGGCCGGGCGCGTGATCCCCGCGTTTACCGCCAACGCGGTGCCGGCGGCCAAGCCCCGGCGGAACGCTTACGTGGAGACCCTGGCCTTCGGCACGCTTGCAGTGCTCTTGGTGGCAGGCCCCCTCGGCCCCTGGGTGCCCGGCGGTGCGTGGCTCGCAGGCGTGGCGGCGGCAGGCGCGCTTGCCCACCTCGTCAGACTGTGGCTCTGGGACCCGGCTGCGACGAGGGGCGAGCCGCTGCTCTGGGTGCTGCCGCTCTCCTACGCCTGGCTGCCGGCGGCGCTGATCTTGCGGGCGCTCTGGCTGGCGGACGCCGACGTGCCGGCGGCATCGGCCTTCCATGCGCTCGGCGCCGGCGCCGTGGGCGGGCTCATGCTCGGGATGATGACGCGGAGCGCGCTCGGCCACACCGGCCGCCCGCTCAAGGCCCGCGCCGTGGAGACGACGGCTTACGTGCTGCTGCATCTCGGCGCGGCGCTTCGTGTCTTCGGCCCGCTCGCGGGGGTGGATGCCGAGCCTCACGCCTTCGCTGCCTCGGCGGTGCTCTGGTCCGGGGCCTTCGCCCTCTTCCTCGCGGCCTACCGGCCGATCCTCACCCGGCCCCGTACCGACGAGCCGTCGGCGGACTGACACCGGGACAGCGCGAGATTCCGGCCGCGATGTCGTGCTCGGTGGATATGCAAACCGGTCATGTGCCTTCCGTAAGTTTTCGCTAGTTGACGCGTCGCGAAGCGGCGTACCGTAGGCCACGCACGGAACGTCCCTGGGAGAGAGGCGGATGAGACGAGGCAGGAGCCGCGAGCGGAGAGTCGCCGCCCAGAGTGCCGTCGAGCAGCTGCCGTTCGGCCAGGTCCGCAATCCCTATGCCCCCATGAAGGCGATCTCGGACGATCAGGTTGAGGCCATTCACCACGCCTCGCTCCGGGTGCTGCGTGACCACGGGATGGAGTTTCAGCTGCCCCGCGCCGTGGAGATCATGCGCAAGGCGGGTGCATCGGTCGGCGAGGACGGCAAGCGCATCCGCTTTGATCCCGCGTTCGTCGAGGAAAAGCTCGCGACCGTGCCCTCGCGCTTCACCCTGCACGGCCGCTCGAGCCACCGGGATCTCGAGTTCGGCGGCGATACCGCGATCTGGGGCACCGTGGGCTCGGCGCCCCACGTGTCGGATCGCGAGCGCGGCCGGCTCAGCGGCAACTTCGAGGACTACAAGAACCTCGTCCGCCTCTCCCAGGCGCTGAACGCCGTGCACACGCTCGCCGGCTATCCGGTGGAGCCCACCGACCTCGAGGTGCGGACGCGGCACCTGCATGCGGTCTCAGCGGCGGTGCGACTCACCGACAAGCCGCAGTTCGGCTACGCCATCGGCGGCCCGCGCATGGCGGACGCCGTCGAGATCGTCCGCATCGCGCGCGGTGTCAGCCGCGAGGAGATGACGCGCCAGCCCTCGATCCACACGGTGGTCAATTCCAACTCGCCGCTGATCTACGACGGGGGCCTGCTGGAAGGGGCGATCGTGATGGCCGAGCTGAACCAGCCGGTCATCTACACGCCGTTCACGCTGGCGGGCGCCATGGCGCCTGTGAGCGTCGCAGGCGCGCTGGTGCTGCAGAACGCCGAAGCGCTCGCGGGGATCGCGTTCTCGCAATGCGTGAACCCCGGGGCGCCGACGGTCTACGGCAGCTTCACGTCCAATGTGGACATGAAGAGCGGCTCACCCGCCTTCGGCACGCCGGAATACGCCAAGGCCACCATCGCGAGCGGCCAGCTTGCGCGGCGCTACAACTTCCCCTGGCGCTCGTCGAGCGCGACCGCATCCAATGCGGCGGACGCGCAGGCCGCCTACGAGGCGCAGATGTCGCTCTGGCCGGTCGTGCTGGGCCACGCCCACTTCATCAACCACGGCTTTGGCTGGCTCGAGGGCGGGCTCTGCGCGTCCTACGAGAAGTTCATCCTGGACGCCGAGATGGTCCAGATGATGCAGGCGTTCCTGAAGCCGCTCGATACGGACGAGGACGAGCTGGGCCTCGACGCCATCGAAGAGGTGGGGCCCGGTGGCCACTTCTTCGGCTGTGCGCACACGATGGCGCGCTACGAGACCGCCTTCTATCGCCCGATGCTGTCGGACTGGCGCAACTTCGAGAACTGGCGCGACAGCGGCGCGGTCGAGACGTCGGATCGCGCGACGAAGATCTGGAAGCAGCTTCTCGCCGACTACGAGGCGCCGCCGCTCGATCCCGCCATCGACGAGGAGCTCGACGATTTTGTGGCGCGCCGCGTTGCCGAGGGCGGCGTCCCGGAGCGTTGACGCAGCGCAGCCCTCAATCGCGGCGGCGTGAGACCACGAAGGATTCGTCGTAGAACCAGAGGCCGCCGCGCTCGCTCAGCACGTCGCGCGTGGCATCCAGATAGGTGCCGTCGGCGACCACGCTCTCCAGTCGGGCGTCCTCGATCTGCGCGACGTAGATCGCCGCGTTCCAGGCGGCGAAGAGGGTCGACGTGCCGATGCTGGAGCCTTCGATCTCGGTCGGCAGCGTGTGCATGTCGTAGCGGAAGATCGCGCGACGATCGGAGTAGGCGTTGAACTTGAGGTCGCGCCGGCTCTTGCCGATCTCCTCCTTGAGCGACTTCAGTAGAACGTGCCTGTCGGTCTGGAAGGGCTGCTCGTCGGGCCAGATCTTGCGGATGATCTCGAGGCCGGGATCACCGCCGTGGGACTGGATGCAGAGCAGCCGGCCGCCGGGCGCGAGGCTTCGGGCGAGCGGGGCCAGCACCTTCTTCACCTTGAAGTCGGCGGGCATCCGCGCCCGGTAGGGCTGCGAGGCGATCACCAGATCGTAGCCCTCGCTGGCGCGGCCGGGGCGCGGGATGACGGGGTCGAGCAGGAACTTGTGATCCTCGCGGTAGAGCACCAGGACGGACGCGCGGACGTAGAGCGGATTGCCCGTCTTGGGGCTGGGTCGCACGCGCCAGGTATCGGCGAGGGCAGGCTGAAGGGCCGCGATCTGCTCGTGGAACTCGTGAGAGGTGTTGCCCGCGAGCGATATCTCCATCCAGTTCAGCGTGCTGGCCGCCTGCATCGAGCGAGGCTGCAGCGAGGGCGCCTCCGAGTAGTGCATGTTGGTCATCACCAGCACCGTCGCCGGATGCTCGAACAACCGGTCCGGCATCTTCTCGAGGCAGAGTCGCACGTCCTCGACCGAGATCTCCTTGCCGACGATGTAGAACGGCATCGTCGGGAAGCGCCGGTGCATCTGCCGCATGACGCCGGTGAGCACCGTGCCGTCGCCCATGCCTGCGTCGAACACCCGGAGCGCCGGCGGCCTCGGATGGACGTGCCCCAGCTCCATCCCGGCGCGCTCCGAAACCGCCCACTTCTCGCTGCAGGTGTTGACGAACATCAGGTACTTCTGGCGGTTGTCGTAGAAGCGGAAGGCGCCCTTCTCGTCGTCTGCGTCGGACGCCACCTGCCGGCCGGCGGAGGAGCCCGCCGCACCGTCGCTCTTCCCAGGCGCTGGCGACCCATGATCGGCGAGGAACTGGCGCGCCCGCGCGAGGGTCGCCGCTCGCAACTTCCGTCCATCGCGAAGTCTGCCGACGAAACGCCCATCGCCCATCGCCTTGCGGCCGAAGGTGGAGGGCGCCATGCCGTCCCGCGCGCAGAATTCCTCGATCGCTGCGAGGAGCTGTCGTTGCTCGTCCATGCTGCTCTCAAATCCCGCCGGTCGATGGCGACGGGTTACGCCTGTGCATGTTGCCGGTCAAGCGTGCGGCCGTCGTCGCTTCTGCGTATAGTCCGGGCGATCGGCGTGTGAGCCTGTCCCGACGGGGGACGGAGGGAGGACGGCATGAAGCTCAGCACCGAGCGCATCCTCACGACCCACGTCGGCAGCCTGCCAAGGCCGCCGGACGTCTCCGATATGCTGCTCGCCAAGGAGGAGGGCACGCTCGCCGACCAGGGCGCGTTCGATGCCTGCATGACGGGCGCCGTCGCCGACGTGGTGCGCCAGCAGGTGGAGGTCGGCGTCGACGTCGTCTCCGACGGCGAGATGAGCAAGATCGGCTATTCGACCTACATCAAGGACCGGCTGAACGGCTTCTCCGGCGACAGCCCGCGCCGGGTGCCGGCGGATCTCGCGCTTTACCCCGAATACGTGCAGCGCATCGCCTCCCAGGGGCAGACGCCCAGGCTCAAGCGCGCCATGTGCACGGGCGAGATCAGCGTCAAGGACGAAGCGCCGCTGGAGAAGGACATCGCCAACATGGCCGCGGCGCTGGAGGGCTCGGGCGCCACCGAGGGCTTCATGAACGCGGCCTCGCCGGGCGTGATCTCGCTCTTCCAGCCCAACCAGCACTACCCCAGCCAGGAAGCCTACCTCGCGGCGCTGGCCGACATCATGCGGGCCGAGTACGAGGCGCTCCACGCCGCCGGTTTCGTGATCCAGCTCGACTGCCCCGATCTCGCGATGGGCCGGCACACCATGTATGCGGACGAGAGCGACGACGCCTTCGTCGCCCACGCGGCCGCGCAAGTGGAGGCGCTCAACCACGCGCTCGAGAAGGTGCCTGCCGAGGCGGCGCGGCTCCACCTCTGCTGGGGCAACTACGAGGGACCGCACGTCTGCGACATCGAGCTCGACGCCATCTACGATGTGGTGATGAGGGCGAAGCCGCAGGCGATCTCCTTCGAGGCCGCCAACCCGCGCCACGCCCATGAGTGGGTCGTCTTCGCCGAGCGCGGCGTGCCGGAGGACAAGGTGCTGATCCCCGGCGTGATCGACTCGGTCTCGAACTTCGTCGAGCACCCGGGGCTGGTGGCGGAGCGCATCTGCCGCTTCGCCGACATCGTGGGCCGGGAGCGCGTGATTGCCGGCGCCGATTGCGGCTTCGCCACCTTCGCGGGCTTCGGCAAGATCGACCCGGCCATCTGCTACGCCAAGCTGCGCACGCTCAGCGAGGGCGCGGCTATGGCCAGCGACCGGCTCTGGTAAGGCATGGCTAGACCCGTCCTCGTCCTCCAGCATTCGGAGATCGACGTTCCAGGTGTCTTCGGCGCGGTGATGGACGAGGCGGGGATCGCATGGCAAGCCTGCGACCCGTGGCAGGGCGAGGCTTTTCCACCGCTTGAGGACTACGACGCGGTTCTCGCCATGGGCGGGCCGCAGCAGACCGACGAGGAGCACCTCCACTCCTGGCTCGCGACCGAGAAGGCGTTGCTGCAGGACGCTGTGGCGCGGGGCATGCCGGTGCTCGGCGTCTGCCTCGGCTGCCAGCTGCTCGCCGACGCCCACGGCGGCACGGTCGCGGCGCTCGACGAGGGCGAGGTCGGCATCATCGACTTTGCGCTCACCGGGGAAGGCCGCGCCGACCCTCTCTTCGCCGGACTGCCCGATGCGCCGCTCACCATGCAATGGCACCTCAACGCGGTGACCGCGCTGCCGCCCGGAGCGGTTCTGCTCGCCTCCTCGCCCGCCTGCGCCATCCAGGCGTTCCGGCTCGGCGAGCGGGCCTACGGCGTGCAGTTCCACATGGAGGTGGATGCGGCGCTGGTGCGGGCGACGGAGGCCTTCCCCGGCTACGTCGCGACGCTGGAACGCGAGCAGGGCGCGGGCGCGTTCGAGCGCATGGTCGCTGCCACGGCGTGCGCGGAGGAAACGCTGCGCGCGAACGGCAGCCGGCTCTTCCGCAACTTCACGGGCCTGATGGGCGCGGGCAGAGAGCGCCGACCGGCCGCGTGACGGCACGAAACGAGGAAACGCGAGGGAGAGAAGGAATGGACCGAGAGGCGGCTGAACGTGGCGGCGCGCTGCTCTGGGAGGCTTGGCAGGGGCGCAGACAGATCGCGGTATTGCCGGACGACTGCCGGCCAGGGACGCTCGACGAAGCCTACGCGGTGCAGGACGGGCTCGCGGCGAACGCAGGGCTTGCCGTCGCGGGCTACAAGATCGGCGCCACCAACGCCCAGGTGCAGACGCGCTTCGGCGTGGACGCCCCGTTCTCCGGCCGCATTTTCGCGGACTTCGTGGGCGAGAGCCCGCTGACCGTGCCCGCGAACACGGTCAACTTCTACGCGATCGAGGCGGAGTTCGACTTCGTCATGGGCGGCGCGCTCCCCCCGCGCGACGTGCCCTACGCGCGGGACGAGGTAGCGGACGCGGTCGCCAGCGTGCATCCGGCAATCGAGGTGCCGGACTCGCGCTATGCCGACTGGCTCTCCATGAACGCGGAAGACCTGATCGGCGACAACGCCATCGGCTGCATGCTTTGCCTGGGGCCGGCGGCGGAGGGCGGGCTCGCCCACGACCTCGCGAGCCAGCCGGTGATCGTCCGCGTGAACGGCGAGGTGGCGAGCGAGGGCGCGGGCTCCAACGTCCTCGGCGACCCGTGGAATGTCATGGTCTGGCTTGCCAACCACCTGAGCGCACGCGGCATCGCTCTGGAAGCCGGCCACGTGGTGACCACCGGCAGCGCGGCGGACGTGGTGCAGTGCGAGCCGGGCGACACGGTGACCGCCGAGTTCGGCCCCATCGGCACCGCCGAGGTGCACTTCGAGGGCTAAGCGCCACGACACCTGTTGCCCATTCGGGCTCGCGCTCGGTAATTCAAGGTCGAGGACACGGCGGGAGGGAAGTAATCAGTCACGGATGCCCGCTACCGGCGCTCGGCAGCCGACGGACGAATGCCGCGTCAGGCGTGCTCAGCCCATCCACCAGCTCACCCAGCGGACCTGCCCGACGATCTCGGCTCCGTCGGGCAAGGGGATGTCGGGCCAACCGGGATGATCGCTCCTCATGAGGCGCCGACCCTCCTCGTCGAGAGCGGCGCGTTTGACGATCACGCGCTCGTGGGTGCGCAAGGCCGTGATGCAGGGAGGCTGCCAATCGGTGCGCGTGTGATCGACCAGAACCCCACACCCGTTCGGAAGCGTGGGCTCCATGGACTCGTCTCCCACCCGGGCACCGCTGCAGCGCACCGGATCGAGGCCTCGTTTCTCCAGCAAGGAGCGGCTTATCCATAACGAGTCGTCGTCCCCCTCGGCGAGCGTCTGCTTGCCGGCGCCATCCGTTATGTCGAGCCGAACCAGATCGGGTGAAGGCGCTTGGGCAGGCTTGCCTCCATACGCTTGCGGCGAACTCTCGGTGAGGTAGCGGGCCGGGCGCGCCGTGGTGTCCTGCGGAAGATCGGCATAGCGGCGGGCGGAGAGCGCATGCCAGAGATCGTCGGCGATCGGGTTGCCGCCGGCGTCCGCCGTGAGCTGCGCCAACCCCTGTGCGATCCGCTCCAGCGAGCGCAGCGAATCGCCGGGCAAGCTCGCGCCGTCCCAGCCCTCCAACGCCCGGGGCGGCCCGACGTAAAGCTCGAGGCCGAGGGCTTCGCAAAGGGAGCGCAACCTCTCCACGGACGGGACATGGCCGCGCCGCATGTCCCGGATCAGCTCGGGCGAGCCATGTGCTCGAATGGAGGCTGCCCTGGCGGAAATGCCGAGGCGGCGCAGCGCTGCGTCGATCTCACGCAGGATGTCGTCCATGGAACAAGGGATAATTCCCTTGCGCGGCGAAGGCAATAGATTTGACGCGGTGGGGAGATGCCAAATCAGCATACGCAGAAGGTTATATATCTTGCACAAGAGTTATATTTTCCCTCATCATGGGTCCATGAATGAGAAGTCTTTGGTCGACCTTGGACAGCGCTTCGCGGACGCGCGCGGGATCAGTCTCTGGCGGGTGGGTTTCCTGGCGGCCGGAGACGGCAAGTTCTTCGCCCGCCTGCAGGCGGGGCGGAGTTGCACGCTCCGGGTGGCGCAGAATGTCGTCCAGTACCTGAGCGATCACTGGCCGGCCGGTCTCGAGTGGCCCACCGACATTCTGCGCCCCGCATCTCGCCGTGAGGTTGAGAGCGAAGAGGCGGCCTGAAGGGCGCCGCCGGATACGATTCGGCCAGCAGACCGGTCGCCGTCCGGTGCGGCAGCCGGTCCGAGCGAGCCGGGATATCGATGGCCCTTGTTCGCCGGGATCGGCTTGCACTGGCCGGAGTCGAGCACGCCGTGGCGGGCTGAGCGGACCACAGCTCTCTCCTGACCGGGCAAGCTGCGGCGCGCTTGCGAATCGCCCCGGTTCCAAACAACAATCATATCGGGTGTGACGGATTGCGGGCGTGACTCATGGGTCGCGAATCGCCGGGCGGGCAAGCGGAAGCCGTTAGCGACGGCCCGGCAGAAGCGGGGCAGCGTCTCTTCGCCGCGTACGAAACCCGCCCGGCTTTCTTCGACGAGATGTTCGAGGCCGCCGGCGTGCCGCGCGCCCACTGCCGGGAGCTTTGCGAGGCGCTCGACGGGATGCGGCCTGCCGAGATCGCCGCCATGCAGGAGTATGCCGAGCGCTCCTTCCTGCACCAGGGCATCACGTTCGCGGTCTACGGCGAGGAAGGCGCGCAGGAGCGCATCATCCCCATCGACTTCCTGCCGAGGCTAATTGACGCCGCCAACTGGGACCTGGTCGAGCGGGGCCTGAAGCAGCGGCTCGAGGCGCTCAACCGCTTTCTCGCCGACGTCTACGGGCCGGGGCGGATCCTCGAGGACGGGGTCGTGCCGGTGGACCTGGTGCGCGGTTGCCCGCAGTACCGGGTCGAGATGCGCGGCCTGGAGGTGCCCCACGGCGTCTACGTCGCGCTCTGCGGCACCGACATCGTGCGCACGAACGACGGCTTCGTCGTGCTAGAGGACAACCTGCGGGTGCCGTCGGGCGTCTCCTACATGCTCGCCAATCGGCGGGCGCTGAAGACGAGCCTGCGCAACCTCTTCCGCCGCCACCGGGTGCGCGGCATCGAGCACTACGGCCGCCTCCTCCGCCAAACGCTGGCCGAGCTTGCACCGCCCGGCGTCTCGGACCCCTGCATCGTCCTGCTCACGCCCGGCGTCTACAACTCCGCCTTCTACGAGCACATGTTCCTGGCCCAGGAGATGGGCGTGGAGCTGGTGCAGGGCAGCGACCTGCTCGTCCACAGCGGCTTCGTCTACATGCGCACGACCGCCGGACTGAAGAAGGTGGACGTGATCTACCGCCGCATCGACGACGACTTCATCGACCCCCTGGCCTTCCGTCCCGATTCGCAGCTCGGCACGCCCGGCCTCTTCTACGCCTACCGGCTCGGCAACGTGACCATCGCGAACGCGCCCGGCACCGGCGTCGCCGACGACAAGAGCGTCTACGCCTACGTGCCCGACATGATCCGCTACTACCTGGGCGAGGAGCCGCTGCTCGCCAACGTCGAGACCCATCTCTGCCGCGATCCCGAATCGCTGGAGTACACCCTCGACAATCTGGATACGCTCATCGTGAAGATGGTGGGCGAATCAGGCGGCTACGGGATGCTCGTGGGCCCCCACGCCTCGCCGGCGGAGCGCGCGGCCTACGCCGAGGAGATGCGGAAGGACCCGGCCAACTACGTCTCCCAGCCCGTGCTCGACCTCTCGGTCTCGCCGTGCCTGACGGATTCGGGCGCGGCGCCCCGCCACGTCGACCTGCGGCCCTTCGTGCTGCGCGGGCGCGAGACCCGGCTCGTCCCCGGCGCCTTCTGCCGCGTCGCTCTGGTCGAGGGCTCGCTCGTCGTCAACTCGAGCCAGGGCGGCGGCGGCAAGGATCTCTGGGTGCTCTCCGACTAGGCACATGCTCTCCCGCAACGCCCAGGGCCTCTACTGGATGGCCCGCTATCTCGAACGTGCCCAGCACGGCTGCCACCTGCTGGCCGAGCAGTTCGTCATCATCGAGGATCGGCCCGTCGAGCAGATCGACCAGGGCTGGCGGCGGGTCTTCGCGGCGCTGGGCCGCACCCCGCTGGGCGGCCACCTGGACCCGCCGCCCGACGACGAGGACTTCATGCTGGCGGACGCATACACGCTGGCCGACGACCTGACCTTCGAGCCGACCAACCCCGACGCCATCCGCAACTGCGTCGCGGCGGCGCGCGAAAGCGCCCGGCAGGTCCGCAACACCATCCCCGACAAGATGTGGTCGTCCCTCAACCTCGCCTATCTCGGCATGCGCGACGTGGAGATGGAGGCCATCTGGAATGACCGGCCGGGCACCTTCTACACCCGCACCGAGGATGCCATCCGCACCGTCTCGGGCGTCGCCGAGGGCACGATCTACCGCGACGACGGCTGGCACTTCCTCCAGCTCGGGCGCTTCGTCGAACGGGTGCAGTCCGTCGCCGCGCTCATGGACGCGCACATCGCGCTGTTCCCGACCGCCGCACCCGACAGCGACGCCGACTGGCTCTCCCTGCTCTGGATCTGCGAGGCGCACTTCGCGTACCGCCGGCTCTACTCCCAGGGGCTGCGCCCGACCAGCATGGTCGACTTCCTGGTCGCCGATCCCTCGCTTTCGCATTCGATTCGGCATTCGCTGGGGCGCATCGTGGAGGCGCTCGACGCCGTGGCCGTCGGCCCCCCGCTGCGGATCGAGGCGGAACGCCGCGTGGGCCGGATGGCCGCCGGAATCGACCACGACTGGCCGGACCGCGACCCTGACGACGACGAAGCCACGCGCAGGGCGCTCCAGGATATCGTCGCTTCCTGCCGCCACCTGCACGACGACATCGTGCGCGCCTACTTCGATTACGAGGTCGAGGACGCGCCGTGAGCGGAGACACGCCGCGGCGGTTCCTGGTCGAGCATCTGTCCGACTTCCGCTACCAGGAGCCCGCGCAGGGCAGCCTGATGCTGCTGCGCCTGCAGCCGCGGGAGGATGGCGGGCAGCAGGTCTCTTCCTTCGCCCTCGAGATCGATCCGCCCACCGCGCCGGTCACGTTCGCGGACGCCTTCGGCAACGTCTGCCATCTCTTCAACATCCATCGTGCTCACGAGCACACCGCCGTGCGCTCGCGGTCGGACATCGAGACCGCGCCGGCGCCCGATCTGCCGGATCGCATGGAGAAGGACGCCTGGGACGCGCTGGCGGAGATCGCTGCGCCGCTCGATCACTTCGAGTTCCTGACGCCGAGCCGCTTCGCCCGCCCGAGCCCCGCGCTCGAAGCCTTCGCCGAGGCCAACGGGCTCCGGCGCGGCGACGATCCCCTTTCCTCCCTGCTGGAGATGAGCCACGGGCTGCACACCGCTTTCCGCTACGAGCCGGGCAGCACGGAAGTGGACTCGCCGATCGAGCACATCCTGGAGACCGGCAGCGGGGTCTGCCAGGACTACACCCACGTGATGATCGCCATTGCACGGTCCTGGGGCGTGCCGAGCCGCTACGTCTCCGGCTACATCCATCGGGAAGGCGTGCCCGGCGAGCAGACGCCCGAAGGGGCAAGCCACGCCTGGGCGGAGTTCCTGCTGCCCGACCTCGGCTGGCTCGGTATCGACCCGACCAACGACACCTTGGCCGACCACCGCCACGTCCGCGTCGCGGTGGGCCGCGACTACGCCGATGCGGCGCCGACGCGGGGTGCCGTGTTCGGCGGCGGGGAGACCCGACTCGACGTGCGGGTGAGGGTATCGGAGGCCGGCGAGCCCGAGCCCGCGATCGCGCCGAGGCCGGAGCGCCCGTTCATGAGCGAGGCCGCGCCGACGATCGTCCCCCAGCCAGCCGCCGATCAGTGACCGGCGCACAATCACGCCGCCGATGACTCCGGCTTGAAGGATGGTGGAGCCGAGGGGAGTCGAACCCCTGACCTTCGCATTGCGAACGCGACGCTCTCCCAACTGAGCTACGGCCCCATTGCGGCGGCCGGTTCCCCGGCCGAAGGCGCGCGGATCATGCGGCGGGGCGCGTCGGCATGTCAAGCGAAGGCGGGCATGCGCATCCCACGTGTACGGCTCCGTGCCTGCGTTCAACCGCTCTCCAGGCGCTCCGCTGGCGGGACGGTGTCGGTCACCAGGTCGCGGATCACCCGCTTGTTGCGCAAGGGCTCCAGCGTCATGGCTCCGGGCCGGAGGCGGGCCGTGCAGGCGTAGGCCGTCTCGCCGTCGATCCGCATGGTGCATTCCTTGCACACGTTCGCATTGGTGCAGCTGTAGCGGAAGGCGAGCGCGGGGTCGCGGTTCTCGCGCAGCCAGATCAGGCCGTCGAGCACCGAGGCGCCGGTCTCGTAGGGCACGTCGAAGGTTTCGACTTGCGCATTGCGGCCGGGCCCGCTGCGGGCGATGCGCAGGGTGGCGGTGGCACGGCTCATCTCAAGCCGCCGCCCCGAAGGCTGGCGCGAGGTCGCCGCCCGCGCGGGTCACGATCTGACTCCGGGCAAATCCGGGGTCGATCTCAGCAAAATCCTCGCGCTGATGGGCGCCCCGGCTCTCCTGCCGCCGGGCGGCGGTGGCAGCGATCGCCTCCGCCACCTCGAGCCCCGCACGCAGGCCGTACCAGTCGGCGAGCCCGGTGTCGTACGCGCCGCACGCGGGGACCGAGAGATCGGGAAGTTCGTCCCGCATGCCGCGAATGCGCGCCACCGCCCCCGCGAGCCCCGCTGCGTCTCGCAACGGCCCGACCTGCTCCCACATGAGCCGGCCCAGCTCGCGCGAGAGCGCGAGCGTGGATAACCCTTCGCCTCGGGCTTCTCTCCGCTCCGCCAGCGTGTCCAACGCAGGTTGCGCGGCGCTCGGAGCCCACGCACCGGCCGTGCGTAGGGCCTCTGCTGCGGCGTTCCGCCCCGCCCCGTGGCCGAACACCAGGGCTTCCGTGATGGCGTTGCCCGAGAGCCGGTTGGCGCCATTGGCGCCGCCCACGGCCTCGCCGGCCGCAAAGAGCCCCGGCACGCGCGTCGCCAGCCCCGCGTCGACCGCGATGCCACCCATGTGGTAGTGCGCGATGGGCGCGACCTCCACCGGCGCTTCCGTCAGGTCGATGCCGTTCGCGTGCAGGCGGTCGATCACCGGGCCGAAGGCGTCGCGCAACGCGGCCTCGCTGACATGGGTGAACGAAAGCCAGGCGCCGCCGTGAGGCGAGCCCCGCCCCGCCCGCGCCTCGTGCCAGATCGCGTGGGTGGCGAGGTCGCGCGTCGCCGTGTAGCGGCCTGCGTCCGTGCCGCCGTAGCGCGGCAGGAACTCCTCCATCTCCCCGTTGAGCAGCCGCCCGCCCAGCTTGTAGCGGAACGGGTCCCACATGATCGGGTCCATGCCGACGAGGCGCGGAAAGAGATGGCCGATGGGGAAGAACTGCACGAACTCCATGTCGATCAGCGCCGCACCGGCGGCGAGCGCGAAGGCGTGCCCCTCGCCCGCCATGTTGGCCGACGCGCTGGAGCGCGCGTAGAGGCCCGTGAGGCCGCCGGTCGCGAGCACCGTCGCCCGCGCCGCCACCGTGACGGCACGGCCGGTCTCGATATCGAAGCCGACCGCGCCCGCGAGCCGCCCGTCCGCCAGCACCGGGTCGGTCACCACTAGGCCGGAGACGCGCCTGATCGCGTCCACGCGCGCGATTCGGCGGCGCAGCGTCGCGGCGACGGCCGGGCCGGTGTTGAGGATGTCCACATAGCAGCAGCGCCGGCGCTTGTGGCCGGGGGCGGTGACCTGCGCGATGTGCCCGTCTTCCCGCGCCCAGCCGACCTTCCAGGAGTCCATCTCGCGGATCCGCGCCGGCCCCTCCTCGCAGAGAAGCGCGGCGAGCGCCGGATCGCACAACTCCCGGCCCGCCTCCAGCGTATCCTCCAGGTGGTCGTCCACGCTGTCCGGCTCGGCCTCGCCGAGGGCGGCGGCGACGGTCATCTGCGCCATCACCGTGGCGCCGCCGCGTCCCACCATGTTGCGGTCGGCAAGGACGATGCGGTCCGCGCCCGCCTCGGCCGCGGCGAGGGCCGCATACATGCCGGCCCCGCCCGCCCCGATCACGAGCACGTCGGCGTAGATATGGACGGGCGCTTCGCTCATCGTTCCTCGCCGAGCCTCCCGCCCGGCCGCCCGCGGCCGGTCAGAGCGGCGGGCGGCGCTGGTCCCAGGGCCGCGCGCGCTCGTAGTCGGCGGCGGCGCGGAACACGCGTACGTCGTCATAGGTGCGGCCCACGATCTGGATGCCCGTCGGCACGCCGGACGACGCATAGCCGCTCGGCACCGCGGCGATGGGGCACTCCGGCACCAGGTTGAACGGGTAGCAGAGCTGCCACTGCACGTAGATGTCGCCCGGCCAGTTGGCGACGCTCAGTGTCTTGCCGTTGATGCGGAGGTCCGTGTTCTCGATGTCGTGGTCTGCCGGCAGCGCGGGTATCGCGTTGGTCGGGCAGACGAGGATGTCGTAGGCGTCGAGGATCGGCGCCAGCGTCTCGTACATCCGGCCGCGCACCTCGTTGCACTGGTAGAAGCGGCTCAGGCTGTGCTGGGAGCCGCGCTCCAGCAGCCGGCGCACGAAGCCCTCCATCTCGTACTTCCAGCGGGGATAGTGGTGGCCGGCGGCGGCCCAGAAGAGGCCCTCCCAGTGGGTGGTCCAGGCGTCGAGCACGGAGAGGTCCCAGCCGAGGTCCACCTCCTCGACTGTGCAGCCGAGGCCCCTGAACGCCTCCAGGGCCTCGCGGGTGTTCGCCTGCACCTCCTCGTCGATCTCGTAGTAGCCGAGGTCCATGGAGAAGGCGACCTTCCAGCCCCGGATGGGCTCGAGCGTGTCCGGGATCTCGAGCTTCGGCCTGAGCGAGCAGATGTCGTCCGCGTGCGGGCCTGCCATCGCGTTCTGCATCAGCGCGCCGTCGGCGACGCTCCGCGTCATGGGCCCGTAGTGCAGAAGCGACTCGCGCGGGTACGCGCGGTCGATGGGGTTGCGGCCGAAGGGCGGCTTGTAGCCGAAGTGGCCGCAGCAGGCCGCCGGCATGCGGATCGATCCGCCGCCGTCGGTGCCGTCGGCGAGCGTCGTCATGCCGGCTGCCACCGCCGCCGCGGCGCCGCCCGAGGAGCCGCCGGGGCCATAGTCCAGGTTCCACGGGTTGCGCGTGTTGCCCCAGAGGTCGCTGCGGCAGTGCGGCGCGTGGGCCATCTCCGGCGTGGTGGTGCGCGCGTGCATGATCGCGCCGGCCTCGAGCAGCCGCGCCACGGTCGGCGCCGAGTGCTCCGGCACGTGGTTCTCGAACATGCGCGAGCCGAAGGTCGTGATCTCGCCCTCGACCGGGTGGAAATCCTTGATGACGATGGGGATGCCTTCCAGCGGGCGCGTCTCGGCGCCCGACGCGTAGAGCGCCTCGGCCTGCTTCGCCTGCTCCAGCGCGCGCTCGTAGAAGGTGTAGGTGTAGGCGTTGACTGCAGGATTGACCGCCTCGGAGCGCGCGATCACGGCAGCCATGAGATCCACCGGCGAGAGGTCGCCCGACGTGAACTTCGCCAGCGCCTCGGTCGCGGTGGTGTAGCAAAGATCGTCCGACGCCATGTTCTCCTCCCCATTGTCTTTTGCGTTAGACGAACAGGAAATCCGGCGGAGGACAATGGCCGAAACGACCGCGCCCGCTCAGGCGTTGGGCCGGCTCGCTAAGTGCTTCGGCCGTTCGGGCGTCTTCACCCCGCCTTCGGGGCGGCCGGCAGCCCGAACAGGAACGATCGGCTGCTCGCCAGCGCGCGCCGCCGCTTCAGGTCCATCGTGCAGTCGGCGGCGGCATCCAGGGCGCGCACGGCGCTCTCGTAGAGGGGCAATGCCGCGGCGACGGCGACGGAGGGCCGGATGCGCTCGACGGTGAAGTCCAGCTTCTCCCGCGCCTGGGCGATGGTGTAGCGGCCGTCCCGCACCCAGTCGACGGTGATCCAGTCCAGCGTTTCCAGAAAGGAGAGCGAGTCCGCAGCCTGGACGAAGTCGGCCTCCCACCCGCCGCCGATCTCGTGCCGAAGGATCAGCCGGCGCACGCGCCGGATGAAGGCGTCGTCCGGCGCCGGCGAGCGGTTGCGGAGCCACTCCTCGACGATGTTCGCCGAGCGGGTGGAGTGCGCGAAGAGGTAGTCGGGATCGTCGAAGCCGTTGGCTGGCGTGCTGGAGGGGCCGCCGGGGAAGAAGCGCTCGGCATCGTGCGTGAGCGCTGCGAACTTCAGTTCGGGCGAGGCCTCGGGGCAGATCTTGACGGCCCACATCCGCGTCGCGATCAGGTGCTCCAGCTGGTAGAAGCCGTCCAGCCACTGCATGGCGTCGTCTTCCAGCGGCGAGAGGGCGGCGTTCGCGTAGCGGCCGCGGGCGGGGTAGTCCATGTCAGCGTCCTCGTCGTGGCCCTCGTCCAACGCCCGTATCCTTCGCCGCCGACAGCGCCTGCCACACACGCTCCGGCGTGAGCGGCAGGGCGGAGATTTCCACGCGATAGTCGGAGAGCGCGTCGCAGACGGCGTTGGCGACCGCCGCGGCCGGCGGGATCGTGCCGACCTCGCCCACGCCGCGGACGCCGAAGGTCGTGACAGGGGAGGGGACCTCGGTGTGCAGCAGGTCGATGGGCGGGACATCCATGATGGTGGGCGCGAAGTAATCCAGCATGCTGCCGCTCACGAGCTGGCCCGTGCCGTCCTCGTAACGAAGCTCCTCCGCCAGCGCGGCGCCCAGCCCCTGCACCAGGCCGCCCCGCACCTGGCCGTCGACCAGGGGCGGATTGACGGCGACGCCGCAGTCGTGCGCCATGACGAAGCGCTCCACGTCGAACGCGCCGCTCTCGGGATCGACCGAGACGACGGCGGCGGCGGTGCCGAACGAGAACGCCGCGTGCGATGGCTCGAAATGCACGGTCGCCTCGAGACCCGGCTCTTCGCTCTCCGGAATTCCCTGCCCGATGATCGCACGGGAGAATATGTCCGCCAGAGGCACGGCGCGCCCGGGCTCGTCCGCCACGCGCACGATGCGGCCGCTCACCTCCAGCGCCGCCGGCGTCGATTGCAGCACCATGGCGGCAATGCGGAGCGTCTTTCCGCGAAGCGCGTCCGCAGCCTCGCGAATGGCGCCGGCGGCGGCGATCAGCGTGCGCGAGGCGAAGGCGCCGGTGTTGAGCGGCGATGCGCCGCTGTCGCCGGCATGGACGTGGATCGCGTCGTAGTCGATACCGAGGACCTCGGCGCAAATCTGGGCGAAGGCCGTCTCGCTGCCCTGGCCGAAGGTCGAGACACCGGTGTAGAGGTCGACCCCGCCCGAGCGGTTGGCCCGCAAGGTGACGCTCTCGTGGGCGCCGAAGCGCGAGCCGCGCCCCGCGAGAAAGCGCGCGCTGGCGTAGCCCGTGCGCTCGACGAAGGAGGCGAAGCCGATGCCCGTCAGCCGCTCGTCGTCACGGCCTTCCCGGCCTCCGGCGAGGTGTCCGGCGTAATTGACGGCGTCTGCGGCCATCTCGAGCGTCTTCAGATAGTCGCCGCTGTCGTAGACGGCCCGGCTCGGCGTGGTCCAGGGCAGGTCTTCCGGCCGCAGCATGTTCCGCCGCCGGAGCGCCAGCGGGTCGATCTTCAGGCGGCGCGCCAGCCGGTCGATCAGGACCTCCAGGGCGAAGTTGACCTCCGGCTGGCCGTAGCCGCGATAGGCGCCGATGGGCGTCTTGTTGGTGAGCGCGACGCGGCGCTCGACCGCGGCATCGGCCACCTTGTAGGGGCCGGTGAAGACGACGCTGGAGAGCTGGGCCGAGCCGAAGGTCGAGTTCCAGGCGCCGAGGTCCGTGGTGTACTGGTTGGCGATCGCGACGATACGGCCATCGGCCTCCGCGCCGATGCGGATATCGTAGACGGCCTCGCGCGCGTGGGTGCTGGCGCGGAAGAACTCCAGGCGGTCCTCGATCCACTTGACCGGCCGCCGGAGCGCCATCGCGTGCAGCACCGCCAGCACGTCTTCCGGGTAGAGGCCGAGCTTCATGCCGAAGCCGCCGCCGACATCGGAGGCGATGACGCGAATGCTCCCTTCGTCGAGAGGCAGGCACTCCGCCAGCTGCTGTCGGATCAGGTGCGGCGTCTGGGTGGAGGCGTGGACCTCCAGCATGCGCGCGCCTGCGCGCCAGCGGGCGACGATGCCGCGCGGCTCCATGGGGAGCGCGCTCACGCGGTTCACGCGGAAGCGCCCCTCGACGACGACATCGGCCGCGGCCAGCCGGACCTCCGGATCGCCCGCGCGGTCCACGTTGCTGGTCAGCAGGTTCGTCGCGAGCGTTTCGGGATGGAGGACGGGCGCATCGTCGGCAAGGGCGCCCAGGGTGTCCGTCACGTGCGGCAGCGGCTCGTAGTCGATATCGACAAGCTCCAGCGCGTCCTCAGCGATGGCGCGGCTGGTCGCGGCCACGCTCACCACCGGCTGGCCTTCGTGGATCGCCTCTGCGCCCGCGAGCGCGTAGTAAGGCAGCGTCGGCGCGCCGGGCACGGGCCTCAGCACTGTCAGCGGCTCGCTCGCGGCCCGCACGTCGGCGCCCGTCAGGACGTGCCGGACGCCGGGGAGGGCGCGGGCCTCGCCGACGTCGATCGCGCCGATCGCGGCGCGGGGGAAGGGGCAACGGCCCACCGCCATCTCGAGCTGGTGGGCCATTTGCACATCGTCGGTGAAGAGGCCGTCACCGCGCAGGAGGCGGTCGTCCTCCTTGCGGGGAAGCGACGCGCCGATGAGGCTCCGGCGCTGCGCGCTCACCGGGATGCCTCGTCGGCTGGCGGCTCCGGGGCGTGGCCCGCTTCCAGATAGTCCTCCACCGCGCAGAGGATGGTCTCGTAACCGGTGCAGCGGCAGAGGACGCCGGCAAGCTCTTCGCGGATCTCGGCGCGCGAAAGCGTGCGCCCGCTTGCCTTGAGGCTTACCGCCAGCATCAGGAAGCCCGGCGTGCAGTAGCCGCACTGCAGCGCGTGGTGCCGCTTGAAGGCGGCTTGTGCCGCGTGCAGGCGGTCGCCGTCGGCCAGGGATTCGACCGTCGTCACCGCCGTGCCGTCGAGCTGCACGGCGAGCATGAGGCAGGACTTGATCGCAGCGCCGTCCACGAGAACGGTGCACATGCCGCAGACGCCCTGCTCGCAACCGACGTGCGTGTCGGTCCAGCCCAGGCGGTGGCGCAGGAAATCCGCCGCGTGCATGCGGACGGGCGCTGCGGCCGACACCGGCTCCCCGTTCAGCCGGAAGCCGATCGTGCGCTCAATCCCGCTCACCGGCGGCCTCCTCGAGTCCGGCCCCGGCGAGAGACGGGTCGGCGGCCGAGAGCGCCTGCTCCAGGTTGCAGGCGAACTCGGCGGTCGTCTTTTCGGCCTGCTTGTTGATCACCGCGCTGCCGACGGAGCCGAGCACGCCGGCGAGCGCCACCTCGCCTTCCACGGCGATGCGGGTCGCGGTGCCCTCCGCCACGAGCGTGACGGCGTTCCGCGCCCTGAAGTTGCCGACCGCGCCGCGCACGGCCTTTCCCGTGGCGGTGAACTCGATCCGCTCGGCGGCAACGCGGCCGGTGATGCGGACCTTGGCCTCGAAGGTGGTCGACATCGGCCCGAGCTTTCGGGTGGCGCGGACGGAATAGCCGTCGGCCTCGCCCTCCAGCGGTTCAACCGACTCGACGCCCGGCATGCAACGCGCGACGTCCAGCGGCCTCTCCAAGAAGCGCCAGACCGTGGCCGTGCTCTCCGGCACGCTGAACTCGTGGCGATACTTCACCGCTCGGCCCCTCGCGCCCGGCCGTTCTCAGCCAGGCGCCGAAGCCCGCAGATCGCGCAGCACCCGCGCGACGTAGAGCGGCACGAGGTGGGCGCGGTACTCGGCCGAGCCCCGGATGTCGTCCGGCGGGTCGATGGCGCCGAGCGCGGCCTCGCCCGCCGCTGCGATATCCGCATCGTCGAGGCGGCTTCCCTCCAGGAGCGCCATGCTGGCGTCGGCGAGAACCGGCGTGTCGTTGACCCCGCCGAGACCGATGCGGAGCCCGCTCCATCGGCCGTTGCCCGCAATGTGCCCGGTCGCCGCCACCGAGAGCACGCAGAAGTCGTTGTGCCTGCGGCAGCACTCGCGAAAGGCGGCGTGCGGCGGATGGCGGGGAACGCGAATCTCCGTCAGCAGCTCGTCGGGCGCGAGCGTCGCCGCGTAGGCCCCTTCGTAGAGGTCGGCCATCGCGATGATGCGCGAACCGGAAGGCCCGAGGACGCGGACCGTCGCGCCCAGGACCAGGCAGCCCAGCGGCATCTCCCCCGTCGGGTCCCCCTGCACCAGGCTGCCGCCGATGGTGCCGCGATTGCGCACCTGGCGGTCGCCGACACAGGCCACCATCGCCTTGAGCAGCGGCAGCCGCTCCGCCACGACCGGCGAGAACTCCAGGGCCGTGTAGCGGACCAGCGCGCCGATGCGCGTTTCGTCGCCGTGCAGCGTCACTTCCGCGAGGTCGCTGAGCCCGTTGATGTCGATCACCGCCTCGGGCCGCCAGAGCCGCATGTTCATCATCGGCACCAGGCTCTGGCCGCCGGCCAGAATACGGGCGCCGCCGTCGTATTCCTGCAGGCAGCGCACGGCCTCCGCGATATCGCCCGGACGGTGGTAGGCGAAATCGGCGCTCTTCACGGATCTCGGTGTCCCGGGCCCACCGCTGCCACCCGGCCGCCCGAGAGCCGGGCGAGAACGTGCCCGACGGCGGTCCTGCTCTCGGAGACGAGCCCCGCGCTCTCCCGCTGGCTCCACACCGTTTCGGGCCGGACCTGGAGGACCCTGATTTCGCCGTCCGCGCCGATCGCCCATTCGATGTCCTGCGCCGCCCCGCGTCCTGCCTCGATCTGCTTGGCGAGACGGGCGAGGGCGAGCGCCTCGCCGTCGTCGATGCAGGCCGCATGCCCGCGCTCTGGCGCGATCGGCATCAGCTTGACGCTGCCCGTTACGGGATCGAAGCGGTACTCCTGCGATTGAGGCACGATGTCCCGCTTGACGACCTCCAGCGTCACCTTGTCGATGGAGAAGCGGCTCGGGGTGACGTCGCCCTTGACCACCCCCTCGCCGAGACCCCAGCAGGCCTCCATGACGATCTTCGAGCGATCGCCGTTCAGCGGGTCGAGGGTGAACATGACGCCGGCGGCGCGGGCCGCCACCATCTGCTGGATACCGACGCACGTGCCGGCGTGCACGGGCCGGGCGCCGGCGCTTCCCGGCCGGTAGGTGAGGGCCGTATCGCCGAACATGCCGGCCCAGCATGCCCTGACGTGCCGGAGCACCGCGTCGGCACCGGCGACCCAGAGGTAGGTGTCGTACTGGCCGGCAAAGCTTGCATCGGCGAGGTCCTCGGCCTCGCCGCTGGAGCGAACCGCGACCGGCACGCCGGCCTGGCGCATCCGCTTCTCCAGAAGGGTGTAGCCCTGCCGGATCGCCGCCTCCAGCGCCGCCGGCATCGGTGACGCTGCGATGGCCGCCACGAGACGCGCGCGGTCCTCGCCAATGTCCGCAAGAGCGGCGGCGCGGGCCTTCTCCCGCACGCGCGACGCGTCCGCCTCGAGGCCGGTGTGCTCCATGAATGCACGATAGGCGGCCGTGGTCACCCCGAATCCGGACGGGACGGAGAACCCCTCCGCCGTCATCTCGGCGAGGCTCGCGAACTTTCCGCCAAGCAGCGGATTCCCCGGCGCCGCATCGTCGTCCAGCCAGAGGACGAAGGGATCGGCGGTCATACCGGGGCTCTCTCCAGCACCGTGACCGTGCCCTCGTTGCCGTCGACCTCGATCCGGTCGCCGGTCCGGATCGTTGCGGTCGCGAAGCCTACGCCCACGACCGCAGGGAGCCCGTACTCGCGCGAGATGATCGCGGTGTGCGCCATCATGCCGCCGACGTCGGAGACCGCCGCGGCGATGCGGGAGAAGACGGGCGCCCAGCTCGGCGCTGTGATGCGGCAGATCAGGATCTCGCCCTCGCCCGCCCGGTAGAGGTCCTCCGAGCGGGTAATCACGCGGGCCGGCCCCGTCACCATGCCGGCGGACGCGGGCACCCCACGCAGGACATCGCTGCGCTCGGCGGGATCGACGCCGAGCCACTCCTCGATCGTCTTCTCGGTGATGCCCCACAGCATGATGGTGATGGGCTCGGTGACGACCGAGGGCGGGGTACCCAGCGCCGGCGGGGGCGTCCACGCGCAAAGGGCGTCCCGAATGCGCCGGCGCCGCGCGACGATCGGCCGCCAGTAGACCTCTCCCCGCGACGGCGTGCCGGTGGCCCAGCCGATCAGCAGGTCGTAAAGCGCGTCATAGACCTCGTGGCGGTGCAGATAGAACAGGTCTTCGCGATCGTCGAGGAAGTCGTGCGCGACGAAGACGTCCGCAAGCTCCCGCACCTTCCGCCAGAAGATCGTGTGGTGCCAGTGCTCGACGTAGAAGTTGTGGTCCTCAACGTAGGGGAAGACCTTGCAGGTGAGCACCAGCAAGCCGTCGAACGCCTCACGATCCTCGTCGGTGGGGAGAAGGGCGCGGTACTCCTCCGTCACCCGCTGCCGCTCCGCCAGCAGGCGGTCGAGCGGACGGCGGATGTCCTCGCCGCGCTGCAGGGCCTCGACATAGCCGCGCAGCGCCATGAACGGGAGCCGCAGGTCGTCGATCCACACCGGGTCGGAATGGTCGTAGCCGACGCCCGTGGAAAAGTGGAACCACGGCTCCTTCGCCTCTTCGAACGCCTCCAGCCACTCGGCGCCGCCCTCCGCCTCGGCCATTGCGGCGAGCATGGCGTCAGGGTCCTCATGGCCGAGAACCGCATCGGCGAGGTTCCGCTCGATCGCGAGCGCGGCCAGCTCGCGGACCTTGTCGTCCGGCCGCAGCAGGAGATTGTCGATGCCGCAGACGATCTGCGTCAGCGTCCGGTCGGTGATGCCCGGAAACGCCTGCTGGCAGAACTCGCGAAACGTGAGGTAAGCGCCATAGCCGAGGTTCAGCATCTCGAAATGGTAGGAGCCCATCTCGAGCATGTTCTCGATCAGCCGGTTGTAGGCGCTGAGCAGGTCGTGGGAGGAGTAGACGCCCCGGTGGCCGAAGACGGTCTCCTCGGGCTCCAGCTCGGGCAGCGGGCGGAACTCGATCTGGTTCAGACGCGCGATGCAGTCCTTCGCCTTCTCCACCCAGTTGCCGTAAATCTCGTCCCAGTTCTCGAAATAGTGGCCGGCGCGGCGGGCGAAGTACTCGTGCCGCGCGGCAATCTGGTCGGGATCGGTGACGCTGTTGGGGCTGACGTAGATGTAGCCGTTGACCAGGCGCTGATCGATCCCCATGGCGACCGGAATGGGCCAGACCCGGCTCGCCATCTGGCTGGCGGCCACCCACCAGTTCTCGGTCATGATGGTGTCGAAGGGATAGAGCGGCTCCGGGTTGTGCATCCCGTCGAAGAACCAGAACTTTCCCTCTTCCATCCCCCGGCGCTCGTCGCTGATCAGGCAGTAGTAGGGATAGAGATCTTCCCACCCTTCCGCGCCGTCGGGTGTGGGCAGCTCGAACGGGCTCGGGAAGACCCTGTTGGACGGGGGCGTCGACCCGGCCGCCTGTTCCGTCCGGTCGCTCTCGAGCCTGTCGGTCATGCGCGGCGCCTCGTGCTTCCCGCTGTTCGATAGCGCAATTCGCGCGCAGACGCACACCGGAGGGCAAGCGCAGCGGGGCTAACCCCGTAGGGCAACGAGCGGCCGGGGGTATTGCAGGCTCGGATGTTCAAGTCCGGACGCGCCGCAGGGCGCGCCGGCGCTACTCGGCGGCTGCGGCGCGCTCCTGCGGCTCCCACTCCGGGATGCGCCCGTCGTAGTAGGGCATCTGCTCGACACGGGGTTTCCACGAGCCGTCGTCGATGCATTGCCGCACGTGGCTCGCGATCTCCTCCATCGTCGCGAACCAGACGCCGCCCTTCTTCTGCAACGCCTCGATCCACGCGGCGACACGGCGCATGCGGGCGAGCCTGCCGGAGACGAAGGGATGCCAGACGGTGATCAGCATGCCGCCGTTCTCGTACATGGCCTCGAACTCGGAATCGAAGACCCGCATGGCCTCGTCCGGCGACTTGATGGTCATGGTGTAGTGGAAGTCGAGGCTGTGCATGTAGTGGGGCCAGTCGTCCATGCCCCAGTGGGAGGGCAGGCAGATGACCTCGCCCTTGGACGTTGTCAGCACGCAGGGCACGTCGTCGCCCATCAGGCTCGCGTCGTAGAGCATGCCGCGCTCGGCAAGCAGGGTCGGCGAGTGCTTGGACGCGTTGTAGAGCGGCGCGCGCCAGCCGCGCGGCGCCTTGCCGGTCATGCGCTCGATCACGTCGATCTGGCGGTCGAGCCAGTATTCCTGACGGTCCCGCGATTCGTCGTTGGGGTTCTCGTGGAGATAGCCGTGGGCCGCGATCTCGTGCCCGCCCTCCAGGATGGCATCCACCAGGTGCGGATAACGCTCCATGCACCAGGCCGGATAGAAGAATGTCTGCTTGATGCCGTAGTGAGCGTAGACCTTCAGGATGCGCGGGATCGCCACCTCGTCGTATCTCAGGAACGAGTTGGCCGAGAGCATGTTCTCCGCCTTGTCGGGGAAATCGAGGTGGAGGATGCTGTCGGTGTCGATGTCGAAGGTGATGGCCACGGCGCAGCGCGCTCCATCCGGCCACGGCACCGGGTTGTCGATCAGCTTGAGCGTCATCGCTTCCCTCCTCGCACCTCGCAGCAACCGATGAGCTGACCTTACACGCGGCCCAGGGCTAAGCCAACATACGAAATTCGTGAGGCTTGCGCCCATTCATTGACGGATATCAGGGATAGAGCTAGCATCTGTCGTGGAATTCGGCAGGCCCGAACATTGTCGTTGCCGGAATCCGTCGATTGGATTGTGGAGGCGGCATGGGCGCCTCGAAGCCACCGTCGCAGACCAAGGGGAGCAGCCGGGGGCCCAGGCTGCGTTCGCTGGCCGAATCGGCGGAACCCGCGCCGATCATGGGCCTGCGCCAGGTGGGGATGGCGGACCTTCAGGACGACGCGGTCGCGCCTGCGTCGATCCCCCACATCGAGGGGCTCAACCGGGAGATCGTGGCGCTCTTGCAGGAGGACGGCCGCATGCCGTTCTCCACCATCGCGCGGACGCTCGGCGTCTCCGAAGGGACGGTGCGCTCGCGCGTAGGCCAGATGCACAAGGCCAACCTGATCCACTTCATCACGGTGGTGAACCCGCTGGCGCTGGGTTACACGGCCTGGTCGATGCTCGGCATCAAGGTCGCCCGCGGCGCGAGCGCGGACGAGGTCGCGTGCTACTTCCGCGATCGGCCGGAGGTCGTCTACGTCATGCGGGTCGCGGCCCGTTTCGACCTGCTGGCCGAGGTGGTGTGCGGCTCGCCCGACGAGCTGCGCGACTTCCTGGACGCCCATTGCTACGGCGCGGACGATATCGCCCAGGTCGAGCCGATGATGGGGCTCGGCCTCTACAAGAGCCTCTTCAAGTGGGACAAGCCGCTCGGCGCCGGCAACGGCCGGGGCAAGGCGCCCGGGCGCAGCAGCCGGTAGCGGTCAAAGAACAAGAAGCAGGGGAGGCGACCCGCCATGAGAAAACACCGCATCATGCCCGCCGGGCACTGGGACTGGAGCATGCCGGTCACGCTCTCCCAGGGCTGGCAGCTCGGAGACCTGATCGTCGTCGGCGGTCAGATCTCGGCGGATGACAAGGGCCGTGCGGTGGGTGGCGACATCGAGACCCAGACCCGCAACATCATGGAGTTCATCGGACGCGTGCTGGGCGAAGCGGGCGCCGGCTTCGGCGATATCGTGAAGCAGAACGTCTACTACGTCGTGGACGACGAGAGCCCGCCGGCGGACGAGATCGTGCGGCGCATCGACGCGGTGCGGGCTGAGTACTGCCCCGCGCCGGGCCCGGTCACCACCGAGACTCCGGTCTCGGGCCTCGCATTCGAGGGGCTGCTCCTGGAGATCGACGCCTTCGCCGTGGTGGGCGAGGACAAGCGCCCGCTCATGCCGGAGGGCCACTGGTCGCGCGGCAACGGCATCGCCTGCGTGCACGGCTGGCAGGTCGGCGACTGGGTCTTCGTCGGCGCTCAGCGCTCGTTCAACGGGGACGGCTCGCTCAGGGATGCCGGCGACATCGCGGCGCAGACCCGCAACTGCTTCGCGGGCGTGGCGCGTGTCCTCGGCGAGGCGGGAGCCTCGATGGACGACCTCCTGCGTCTCAACACCTACTACCGGCACGAGAGCACGGGCGCCGACGTCACCGCGTTCTGGGAGGCGCTGACCCGCGTGCGCATGGAGCACCTGCCGAACCTGGGACCCGCCGGCACGGGGCTTCGGGTCAAGGACTTCTCGCACGAGGGCGAGCTGATCCAGCTCGAAGGCATCGCCCACCTCGGGCGCGACCGCCGGCGCATCATGCCGGCGGGTCACTGGGATTGGAGCATGCCCGTCAAATTCTCCCAGGGCTGGCGGGTCGGCAACGTGGTGTTCGCCGGCGGGCAGATCTCCGCCGACCGGAAGGGGCGCACCGTCGGCCCCGGCGACATCGCCCAGCAGACCGAGAACGTGTTCGAGAGCCTGATCGCGGTGCTCGAGGAGGCCGGCGCCGGGATGAGCGATGTGGTCAAGCTCAACACCTACTACCACTACGAGGGCAGCGGGACGTCGGTCACCGAGTTCTGGGAGAAGATGACCGAGGTGCGGCGTCGCTACTTCCCGCCGCTCGGGCCGGCGGCGACGGCGGTCCGCGTCGACGGCTACGCCTTCGAGGACCTGCTGATCGAGGTCGAGGCAATCGCGGTGGTCGAGGGATGATGCACGGGGCTTCCTGGCCCGGACGTGAACGGTACGATTCCGGGGTGACATGAATGGCCGAGCGGCAGGCCGGGGGCGCTCCGCAGGCTGGGTCGGGTACGCAGCCGCAGGGGGCTGCGCCTGTCTTCAGGCCGCCGCGCCAGCCGTTTCTCGAGGTCCTGGGCTCGCTCACCCAGCGGCGCACCGTGGTGCTGGGAGTCGTCGGCGTGATCGTCTTCTTTGCCGTCTGGGAGGTCGCCCACTACGCGACGCCGGCGGAGAAGCAGCGCTTTCTGCCTGCCGTCGAGCAGGTGGTGATCGAGATCGCCCACCTCTTTGCCGAGAAGAACTTCATCGCCGACGTCGGCACCAGCCTCTATCGCATCTACGCGAGCTTCTTCGTCGCCAGCCTGATCGCGGTGCCGCTCGGCGTCTTCATGGGCTGCTTCGTGAAGCTGCGGGCGCTCATCAGCCCCACCACGGGGGGCTGGCGCTATCTGCCGGCGGCCTCCTTCGCGCCGCTGCTGCTGGTGTGGTTCGGGCCGACCGACTTCGCCAAGATGGCGCTGCTGTTCCTGGGCTGCTTCTTCTTCCTCGTGGCGCTCATCCTCGACAATACGCTCGCGGTTCAGCGCGAGCTGATCGAATCCGGCCTCACCATGGGGGCCAGGCGCCGGCAGGTCGTGGGCATCACCTTCCGCGCTGCGGCACCCGCCATCCTCGATTCCATGCGCAACATGATCGCGGTCGCCTGGACCTACCTGGTGATCGCCGAGATCATCGTGGCGACCGACGGCATCGGCGCGGTGATGATGCGGGCCGCGCGCTTCCTCCACGTCGACATCATGATGGGCGGCATTCTCACCATCGGTGTGCTCGGCGTGCTGACCGACATCAGCTTCAGGATCGCGAGTCGGCTGCTCTTCCCGTATCTGCGGGTCAGGCGCTAGGAGCGGGCGGAATGGCGGTCTTCGGTCTCGGGCGAAAGGCGATGCAGGCGCAATCCGGCATCGACGCCCCGGTGGCGGGTGCGCCGCCCTTCCGCGCCAACCGCGTCACCAAGAGCTATCTGAACGGCAGCGTGATCGCGCTCGACGACGTCTCCTTCGACGTCCATGCCAACCAGGTCACGGCGATGATCGGCCCCTCCGGCTGCGGCAAGACGACGATGCTGCGGCTGATGGCGGGTCTCGAATACCCCTCGCTGGGCGACGTGACCATGTTCGGCCAGCCGATCCTGGGGCCCGGGCCGGAGCGGGGCATGGTGTTCCAGGCCTACACGTCGTTCCCATGGCTCACGACGCGGGGCAACATCGAGTACGGGCTGAGGCTCCAGGGGCTCTCCAAGGCGGAGCGGCGCGAGCGTGCCGAGCACTTCCTCGACCTCGTGCATCTGGAGAGCTTCGCCAATGCCTATCCGGCGGAACTCTCCGGCGGCATGAAGCAGCGCGTCTCCATCGCGCGCACGCTGGCTCAGAATCCGGCCCTGCTGCTGCTGGACGAGCCCTTCGGCGCGCTCGACGCCCAGGTGACCTGGGAGATGGAGGAGATGATCATCGAGATCATCGAGCGCGAGAACAAGACCGTGGTGGTGGTCACCCACGACATCCAGGAGGCGATCTACCTCGCCGACCGGATCATCTTCTACACACGTCAGCCGGGGAAGATCAAAGCGGACCTTCCCATGGACTTCAAGGAAGGCAAGCGTTTCCGCAAGAAGGAGGAGCTGCTCGTTCACCCCGGCTACGTGGACATGGAACGGCAGCTCTACGCGATGATGCGTGAGGAAATTCGGGGCCGGGTCAGCTAGGACCCCGCCCGCACGATCGAACGGAACTAGAGGGAGATACGAACATGTTGTGGCGAACATCCATCATGGCGCTGGCCGCCGGCGCGCTCGCGCTCGGCGTCGTCGCCGCCGCAAGCGCGAAGGAGACCGTCAGGGTCGCGCACTTTAGCTGGCCCGGCTACGGCTTCCTCCACATCGCCAAGGCGAAGGGAATGCTGCCGGAGAACGTCGAGCTCGAGATCTCGATCATCGAGGACCCGGTGCAGAGCATGGGCCTGCTCGCCAGCGGACAGCTCGACATGGTGACCAGCACCATCGAATTCGGCCCCATCGCGCTCGCCGAAGACATGCCGGTGAAGCTCTTGGGTCTCACCAATCTCGGCAACGGGTCGGACCGCATCATCGTGGGGCCCGACATCAAGTCGCCCGACGACCTCAGGGGCAGGCAGGTCGGCGTGATCGAAGGCGGGCTCTCGCAAATCTACATGGCGATCTGGCTCGAGCAGAACGGCATCAAGTGGAACGAGGTGGAGATGGTGAACCTCTTCCCCGATGCCGCCGCCGCCGCCATGATCGCCGGCCAGCTCGACGCTGCCGAGCTCTGGGACCCCTACGGCCCGCAGGTGCTGGCAGAGCTCGCCGGCTCGCGCGAGATGAGCCATTCCGGCGAGGAGTACTGGCTCAAGGAGGGTCTGATCGCCGATGCCATCTTCGTTTCCGACGCGTTCATCGCGGAGCATCGCGACGTGCTGGTGGCGCTCATCAAGGCCCGCTACGAGGCGGTCGAGTGGTGGCGCGAGAACCCGACTGAGGGCAACGCGATGATCGACGAGGTGCTGCAGTGGGGCGTCGCGGAGATAGAGCCGATCCTCGGCGGCGTGAACAACCCCGACGACGGCACGCTCTACATGTATAGTCTGGAGGAATCGGCGCAGTTCTGCGGCGTTGCCGAGGGCGAGCCGCCCTTTGGCCAGCGCAACGGCCAGCTTGCCGACCACTGGAGGCTCACCAACAAGTGGTGGGTGACCTTCGGCCTGATGACCGAGACGGTCGACCCCGCCGTGGGGATCGACTGCTCGATCCTCGAGGACGCGCTCGGCGGCTGATGTTGAGGTGCGGGCGGCGCGTAGGGCCCCCCCCCCCCCGGCCGCGCCGGGGGGGCGGGGGGCGGGCGGCGCGGGGCGGGCGGGGGCGCCCCCGCGGGGGGGGGC
>JAPPMY010000134.1:0-2027 GCA_028818855.1 Rhodospirillales bacterium | reverse complement strand
GGGGTGACCTTCGGCCTTATGACCGAGCGGGTCGACCCCGCCGTGGGTATCTACTGCTCTATCCTCGCGGACGCGCTGGGGGGCTTTTGTTGAGGTGCGGGCGGCGCTTCGGACCGCGCCGCCCGCTCCGGCTCCGGATCGACAGGGAGACGTTCGAATGGCACTGCTCGACATGCACGAATGGTACGACCTCACCAGGGATACCAACTGGACGCCCGGCTACGTCGCCGAGGACGAGCTGTTTCCGCCCGAATTCAGCGATCCCTTCGGCATTCCGGTCGAGCAGTGGGAGACCTTCGACGAGCCCTACAAGGTCTCCTACCGGGACTACGTGGAGACCCAGCGGGACAAGGACATCGGCGCCTATTCGGTCAAGTCGGCGCTGGCCAGGGCCGACTTTTTCAAGAAGGCCTCCCCGCACTGGAAGGCGCTGCTCGCGCTGCACTTCAGCCCGATCGGCTTCGCCGAGTTCCACTCGGCTTCGGCCTTCGCCCGCATGACCCGGTTCAGCCGCGCGCCGGGGATGCGCAACATGGCGACCTTCGGCACCCTCGACGAAATGCGTCACGGCCAGATCCAGATGTATTTCGCCTACGAGTTCATCAAGCAGGACCGCGTGTTCGACTGGGCGCACAAGTCGTCCAAGACCGAGAACTGGATCATCATCAGCCTGCGTCATGCGCTGGACGACATCGAGCACACGCGCGATGCGATCAGCGCCGCAATCATGACCAACTTCGCCTTCGAGCAGGGCTTCACCAACCTGCAGTTCATCGGCCTCTCTGCGGACGCGGCGAAGGCCGGCGATCACACCTTCGCCACTATGCTGCAGAGCATCCAGACCGACGAGGCGCGCCATGCGCAGATCGGCACGCCGCTCATCAGCATCATGATCGAGAACGGCCGCAAGGCGGAGGCGCAGCAGCTCGTCGATATCGGCTTCTGGCGCATCTGGAAGCAGTTCTCCGCGCTGAGCGGCATCTCGATGGACTACTACACGCCGCTCGAGTTCCGCGAGCACTCGCTCAAGGAGTTCATGCACGAGTGGGTGGTCGATCAGTTCGCCCGCAACATCAAGGCGTTGGGCCTCGATCTGCCGTGGTACTGGGACTACTTCCTGCACGACGTCGAGACCTTTCACCACTCGCAGCAGATCGGCGTCTACGTCTACCGGGCGACCGAGTGGTGGCGGCCCATCGCCTGCGTCTCGCCGGCCGAGCGCGACTGGCTCGAAGAGAAATATCCGGGCTGGAACGACACCTACGGCAAGTGCTGGGACGTGGTGATCGACAACATCCGGAACGGCCATTTCGAGAAGACGGTGCCGGAGGTGCCGCCGCTGATCTGCAACATGTGCGGGCTGGAGGTGACCGGGGTCGCGGGCGTCGGCCGGCAGGTGAACGGCCACAGGTGGAACGCCACCGACTTCCACCTCGACCACGAGGGCCGGCGCTATCACTTCTGCTCCGAGCCCTGCAAGTGGGTCTTCGAGCTGGAGCCCGCCCGCTACCAGGGGCATCGCAGCATCATCGACCGGGTGCTGGACGGCACCGTCCCGCCCGGCCCCGACGGCTTCTACGAGTACATGGGTCAGAGCTTCGAGGAGCGCGGCGTCTGCGGCTACGACTACCAGTGGATCGACGGCTACGACATGCCGCGTGCGGCGGCGGCGGAGTAGGGGGCGCGCGATGGCCGATATCCCGCTCGCCGTCCTGCTCGAGGGCGACTACGGCTACAAGGTGCAGGTCTTCGACACCGGCGACACCATGGCCGTGCTGGCAGGCAAGGTCGCGGACCAGGTCGCGGGCGTCCTCGTGGCGCCGTTCCCGCCCGACGCCGTTCTCAAGGTGAGGCTCCAGGGCGGCGACGACCCGCTCCCCGACGACCTGACCATCGCGGATGCGGGCTTCGTCGAGATGGAATCCGTGGAAATCTACCGCGCCGGCTGAACGAGCCTTGGCCGGCAGGGAGGAGACGAGCATGACGACGGCAGACGACGCCGGCAATCTCGTGGGCCCCGTGATGCG
>JAPPMY010000147.1 GCA_028818855.1 Rhodospirillales bacterium | reverse complement strand
CGCTCCGAGAAGGTGGTCTCGATGCAGAAGTGGTCGCTCAGCCGGAACGGCCAGCACATCGAGCTTGGCATCGCGGAGAACAACCTCTTCCTCCTGCTCGCGGCGCTGGGCCTCTCCGACGGCTTCTTCGGCACCCGCCTCCTGCCGGTCGGCACGGTCTATGACCCCTTCATCGCGCGCGGCCTCGATGCGCTCACCTACGCCTGCTATCAGGACGCGCGCTTCCTGCTGGCGGGCACGCCGTCCGGCATCACGCTGGCGCCTGAGGGCGGCGCGCACCAGTCGGTCGGCACGCCGCTGCTCGGCATGGGCCAGCCGGGGCTCACTTCCTTCGAGCCCGCATTCGCCGACGAGCTTGCCGAGATCATGCTCTGGGGCTTCGGCCACCTGCAGGAGCTGGCGGGCGGCGCCGTCTACTGCCGCCTCTCCACCCGGACCATCGACCAGCCCGCGCGCGAGATCGACGCGGCGCTCCGGCGCGACCTGCTCGCCGGCGGCTACTGGCTCGCCGAGCCAGCGCCGGATGCAGCGCTCGCGCTGGTCTTCTCCGGCGCCGTCGCGCCCGAGGTGCAGGCCGCCCACGCGGCGCTGGCCGACGAGCTGCCCGGCATCGGCCTGCTCGCCGTCACCTCGGCCGACCGCCTCTACGGCGATCTCATCGCGGCGTCCGAGGCCCGCGCGCGGGGCGAGGCCGTGCCGGCGCCCCATGCCGAGGCGCTGCTGGGCCGGCTGCCGCCCGATGCCGCGCTCGTCACCGTGCTGGACGGGCACCCGGCGTCGCTCTCCTGGCTCGGCACGGTAGCCGGCCACCGCGCCTATCCGCTCGGCGTCACCGGCTTCGGCGAGTCCGGCGACATCCCGGCGCTCTACGCCAAGCACCGTATCGACACCGACGCCATCCTCGACATGGCTGCACTGGCCTGCGTCCACCGCGCCCAGCGCCGCGCCTGACGCCCGCGCTTCAGCCCGCGCCGGTCTCAGGCAACCCCGCTCCTCGTGCCTGGGGCGCGGCCGCGCGCTCCCGCCGCGCCTCGGCCAGCTCGTAGGCGGCCTGCATGCGCATCCAGTGCTCGGCGGTGCCCCAGCCGATGTCCTCCAGCGCCAGCGCCATGCCCGCCGACACGCCGGCCCTGCCGTTCAGCAGGCGGGACAGCGTGCCGCGCTCACAGCCGAGATGGCTCGCCGTCTCGGTGACGCTCCAGCCTACCTCGTCCATGCTTTCGCGGATCAGCTCGCCCAGGTGCGGCGGGTTCAGCATTGACCCGACACGTTCGCCCGCGCCATCGCTCATGAGCCGATGCTCCTTCCCCTCAGTGATAGTCGATCAGGTCCACGTCCACGACTTCGCCGTCCTCGAAGCGGAACACCACCCGCCAGTTGCCGGAAACGCGCACGCTCCACTGGCCCCGCCGGTCGCCGGTGAGCGGATGCAACCGGAAGCCGGGCGCGTCGGCGCTGCCCGGATGGGTCGCCTCCTGCAGCCGGAACAGGATTCGCCGAAGCCGTGGGACCAGGTTTGCGGGCAGTCGCGCCGGGTCGTCCCGTTGGTGCAACGCCCGCAGGCCCTTGTGCCTGATCCTCACGAGTCAAGTGTAGCGCGTAGCGCCACGCGCTTCAAACAGGAACATTCATCCCTGGGTTGATCGAGGGAGCGGCTTACCCCGCGGCCTCCGCCTCGCCGCGCATGTGGGGCGGCATCCAGCGGGCTTGGGTCTCGGTGCCGTAGGCGAAGAACTCCGACGGCTTGCGCCGCTGCCTCAGCATCCAGGGGTGCAGGATCGGCATGTTGTAGTAGATCCGCGCCGCCCAGTGCGGCCAGAGGATGAGCGGCCAGGTGATCGTCGACCAGAGCTGCGTGTGCTCCGAGATCGGCCGCTGGCGTTCCTCCCAGCGGGCGAGCACGCGGTCGATATCGTCCGATTCCCGCAGCATGTTGGAGAGCGAGAGCGCGTTCGAGATCGCCGTGCCGCAGCCCTGGCCGAGCCCCGGCGACATGGCGTGGGCCGAATCGCCCACGATGGCGACGCGGCCCTTGCTCCACGCCTTGAGCTTGATCGTCTCGAACTGGTCGTAGCGTCCCTCGTCCGGCACCCGGGCGATCATCGATTCGAGGTGAGGGAAGGCCCGGGTCCAGAGCTTCTTCGGCAAGGGCAGCCTTGATGCCTCGGTATCGCGCGCCAGCATGATGAAGGCGAGGTAGAAGACCTCCCGCGTGCACGGCGTGTAGAGCACGCGGCGGTAGCCGTTCCACCACTCACGGATGGTGCGGCCCTCCTCGGTGTCGGCGTAGCCCGGCTCGTGCGGCACGAGCACGCGGATGGCACCGTCCACGTGGGGCTTGCGGCTCTTCAGGAGGCCGAGCGAATCCCGCACCTTGGAGTTGATGCCGTCGGCGGCGATGACGAGGTCCGCCGGCCACTCGCGCCCGCCCTCGGTGATGAGCACGCCGTCGGCCTTGGCCCCCGTCGCGGTCGAGCCGGTGACGATCTCGACGCCCGCCCGCTCCGCCGCGCCCAGGATTGCGGCGAGCAGTTGCTGGCGGGTGATGCAGAACATGCGCGAGCGGTCGGTGCTGGTAATCGGCGCGAACGGCACCTCGTCGATGAAGCGGCCCTTGGCGTCCCAGCTCACGTAGGTCGGCGCCTCGGTGCAGCCCTCCAGCGCCTCGTCGGCGGCGCCGATGGCCTTGAGCACGCGCACGCCGTTGTCCCAGATCCAGATGCCGGCGCCGAAGGCCCGGATCTCCTCCGTCCGCTCGTGCACACGCACCGACCAGCCGGCCTGGGCGAGCGCCGCGCCCAGGGTGAGCCCGGTGAAGCCGCCGCCGGCGATCTCCGCGCGCCGGGTCATCCGCGCCTCCCCCGCTGCTCCTGCAAGGCGCGCCTTACGCGGCCTCCGCCTGCTCGCGCATGTGGGGCGGCATCCAGCGCACCTGGCTCTCGGTGCCGTAGGCGTGGGACTCGGACGGCTTGCGCCGCTGCTTCAGCATCCAGGGGTGGAAGACCGGCAAGTTGTAGTAGAGCTTCGCCGCCCAGTGCGGCCAGAGCGTGAGCGGCCAGGTGATGGTCGACCAGAGCTGCGTGTGCTCCGAGATCGGCCGCTGGCGCGTCTCCCAGCGCCTGAGCACCTGGTCGATGTCGTCCGATTCCTGCAGCATGTTGGAGAGCGAGAGCGCGTTGCAGATCGCCGTGCCGCAGCCCTGGCCGAGCCCCGGCGACATGGCGTGCGCCGAATCGCCCACGATGGCCACGCGGCCCTTGCTCCACGCCTTGAGCTTGATGGTCTCGAAGCGGTCGTAGCGTCCTTCGTCCGGCACCCGGGCGATCATCGATTCGAGGTGGGGGAAGGCTTCGGCCCAGACCGCCCGCGGCAGCGGAATCCGGGCAGCCTCCTCGTCCCGCGCCAGCATGGTGAAGCAGAGGTAGAAGACCTCGCGGTTGCACGGCGTGTAGAGCACGCGGCGGTAGCCGTTCCACCACTCGCGGATGGTGCGGCCTTCCTCTGTATCGGCGTAGCCCGGCTCGTGCGGCACGAGCACGCGGATGGCGCCGTCGACGTGGGGCTTGCGGCTCTTCAGGAGGCCGAGCGAATCCCGCACCTTGGAGTTGATGCCGTCGGCGGCGATGACGAGGTCCGCCGGCCACTCGCGCCCGCCCTCGGTGATCAGCGTGCCGTCCGCCTTCGCTGCCGTCGCGTGCGAATCGGTGATGATCTCGACACCCGCCCGCTCGGCCGCGCCCAGGATCGCGGCGAGCAGCTGCTGGCGCGTGATGCAGAACATGCGGGACTGGTCCTTGCTGGTGATCGGCGCGAACGGCACCTCGTCGATGAAACGGCCCTTGGCGTCCCGGCTGATGTAGGTCGGCGCCTCGGTGCAGCCTTCCAGCGCATGGTCGGCGGCGCCGATGGCCTTGAGCACGCGCACGCCGTTGTCCCAGATCCAGATGCCGGCGCCGAAGGCCCGGATCTCCTCGGTGCGCTCGTGCACCCGCGCCGTCCAGCCGGCCTGGGCGAGCGCCGTGCCCATGGTGAGTCCGGTGAACCCGCCGCCTGCAATCTCCACATGCCGTGTCATGGTCGTCTCATTCGCTCAGGTCGTCCTCTCGCCGCCGCCTGCGCGGGATCATACCTGGACGCAGTCCAGCAGGTGCCGGGTGTAGGGATGGCGGGGCGTATCGAAGAGGCGTTCGGTCTCGTTGATCTCGACGATCCGTCCTGCCTGCATCACCGCCACCGTGTCGCAGTAGTGCGCGGCGATGCCGAGGTCGCCGGTGATGATGAGGCGCGCCGTGCCGGCATCCTCGGCGAGCGCGCGGGTGAGGTCGAGCACCTGGCGCTGGATGGTCACGTCGAGCCCGGCCGTCGGCTCGTCCGCGATGAGCAGCCTGGGCTGGTACATCAGCGCCATGGCGAGGCAGACCCGCTGGGCCATGCCGCCGCTCAGCTCGTGGGGGAAGGCGCTCAGCCGCTGTGCCGGGTCGACGATGCCCACCATCTCGAGGAGCTGGACCGAGCGCACCTCGGCCTCCTTCGCGCTGATCTTCTCGTGCGCCTGCAGCGCGCTCCGCAGCATGTCGCCGACGCTGGTGAGCGGGTTGAGCTGCGACTTCGCGTTGGGCAGGATCGCCGCGATCTGCGTCGTGCGCATCGACCGCATCGAGCCCTTGGTCATCGTCAGCAGGTCCTGGTCCAGGTAGCGCACGGAGCCGGACGTGACGGTGAGCTCCGGCGGCAGGAGCTGCAGGAGCGTCTTCACCAGCACCGACTTGCCCGAGCCCGATTCCCCCACGATCCCCATGCTGTGGCCGGCCTCCAGCGCGAGATGGATCTCGCTCAGCAGCGGCTGGCGCGAGTCGACCGCCTCCACGCCCAGGTGCTCCACCGCGAGCACCGGCTCGCTCATGTGCGAGAGCGCGACGGTCGGCGCCTCGGGCACCTCCGGCACGTCGGCGCCGGTCTCCAGGGCGTGCTCGCGGCGGCGGTCGGTCTCCCGCCGCACGGCGCGCGGCTCCATCACCTGCGTCATGATCTCGCCGAAGACGCCGAAGGAGAAGACGATCAGGCCTAGCGCGATGCCGGGGAAGAACGCGGCCCACCACTGCCCGATCTCCAGGTATTTGGCGCCTGAGGCGATCATGGCGCCGAGCTCCGGCGTCGGCGGCTTGACGCCGGCACCAACGAAGCTGAGCCCCGCCGTGAGCAGGATGGCGAAGCCCACGGTGACGGAGACCTGCACGATCACCGTCGGCAGCGCGTTGGGCAACACGTGGCGGAAGCCGATGCGCACCTCGCGGTTGCCGACGGCACGCGCAGCCTCGGCGAAGGGCCGCTGCACCAGCGAGAGCACGTCCGAGCGCACGATGCGCACGAAGACCGGCGTGTTCACGAAGGCGATGGCGATGATGATGTTGGTGATGCTGCCGCCAAAGACTGCGACCAGCACCATCGCGAAGACGAAGACGGGGAAGGACTGGATCACCTCCAGCAGCCGCATGAAGGTCTCGGCGAACGCGGTGGAGCCTGCGCCGCCCCGGCTCTCGTAGAGCGCGACGATGACGCCCAAGGGCGTGCCGATGAAGACCGAGAGCGCAGTGGCGACGACGCCGATCACCACGTCGGTGCGCGGCGCCGCCAGCACCCGCGAGAAGATGTCGATCCCGTTCTCGTCGGTGCCGAAGGGATAGGTGCCGCTCGGCGGCAGCAGCCGCGTCGTGGGCTCGGCGACCTCGGTGGGGAAGGGCGCGAGATAGGGCCCGAAGATGGTGAGGAAGATCCACCCGAAGAACATCACCAGCACGCCGAGCTGCCACTTGGGCAGCGTTCTCAGCGTGCGCCTGATGCGGAGCCAGACCATCCCCCGCCGCCCCTAGCGTCCTGCCCCGCAAGAGCACGCGGAGACCGCCGACCTCCCATCGTCATGCCCGGACTTGATCCGGGCATCCACTCGCGCCGGGCGAGACCGGGTTGCTCTCGTGGATGGCCGGGACGAGCCCGGCCATGACGTGAGGGGGTTGCTGGCCTTGTTCATCCTCGGCTCCGCGGCCCGCCCCTAGGACTGGGTTCCGCCGATCTTGATGCGGGGGTCCATCGCGAAGTGGATCAGGTCCACGGCGAGATAGACCAGCATCGTGAAGATCGCGGCGAAGCAGACGAAGCCCTGGATCGGCGCGTAGTCGGCGGTGACGATGCCGTTGATCGCGTACTGGCCGAGGCCGACGTAGTTGAACACCCGCTCCACCAGCACCGCGCCGCCCAGCAGGAACATCACCACGACGCCGGTGATCACCAGCGTCGGCCCGGCGGCAACGCGGGCGGCGCGCGTGAGCACAATCCTTGGCGCTAGTCCCACGGCCTCCGCGTAGGTCGTGTAGTCGGCCTTGAGCGCGCCCTCCATCTGGCTGCGCAGCATCTTGAAGATCGGCGCACCGTAGACGAAGGCCAGCGTGAAGACCGGCATGATCAGGTGCATGAAGCCCGACCAGAAGATCTCCATGTCGCCCGCGATCAGCGAATCGATCAGGATCGAACCGGTCACGAAGGGCGGCTCGAAGTCGAGGATGCCGAGCCGCCCCTCCGGCCCCGGCAGGATCTCCGACGGCATCAGCCCGGCGGCGCCGGCGAAGAGGAAGAAGATCAGCACCAGGCCCAGCAGGAAGTCCGGCAGCGCGCCGGCCAGCATGCCGTAGCCGAAGGTGAGGTTCTGGAATACCCGCACGATCCAGTTGCGCGTGCGGCTGGCGGTGATGATCGCGAGCGGCACCAGCACCAGGAAGACGACGAACAGCGAGAGGAAGATCAGCTCCAGCGTCACCGGGATGCGGTGGACCAGATCGTCGATCACTTGCGTGTTGTTGACCCAGGATTCGCCGAGATCGCCCTGAAATGCGTTCTCCAGCCAGATCACGTACTGCTCGGGGATCGGCCGGTCGAGGTACATCTTGGCGCGCAGCGCCTCGACCGAGGATTCGGGTGCGAGCGGCCCGAGCG
>JAPPMY010000261.1 GCA_028818855.1 Rhodospirillales bacterium | reverse complement strand
TGGCGGCGTTGGCCTCGTCGCGCACCTGGCAACCGGTGTTCTTCGCTGCAGGTGGCGGGGTCACCGGCACGCTGCCGGCGGCAGGCGGCGGCGACGGCGGGCTGGTGGCCGGTCTCTTCGAGTTCATCGACCTCGACTCAGTGGTGATCGCCGACAGCGGCAACCCGATCGCCGACCTCGCCGGCTTCGGCCACGATCTGATCGCTTCTGCATTGGGCGCCATCGGCGCGATCTCGGGCGTTGCCGTGGGGTCAGGGTTGTTGGAATCGATCCCCTTCTTCGGCAAGGGTTTGGATGCCTTCGAAAGCGTCTGGCGGGTTACCGACGGCTTCGTCTCCACCATCCTGGGCCTGATGCTGATCGCAGGCGCCGTCCTGGCGTTCGTATTGCCGGCGCTGCCATTCATCCGCTTCCTCTTCGGCGTCTTCGGCTGGCTGGTGAACGTGGTCGAGGCGGTGCTCGCCGTCACCGTGTTCGCCGCCGCGCACGTGACGCGCGGACAGGACCGGGGGCTCATGGTGCCGGCGACCCGGCAGGGCTGGCTGTTCCTGCCCGGCCTGATCCTGCGCCCGCCGCTGATGCTGTTCGGGCTGATCCTCGGCTACTTCGTGTTCCTCGCGGCGATCGGCCTGCTCAACGCCATCTGGCTGCCGCAGCTGAGGGACGCCGGCGCCTCGGACGGCCTCGGTCCCATCGGCTTCCTCGCGATGCTCACCCTCTACGTGATGCTCTGCTACGCGCTGATGAACGGCGCCTTCAAGCTGATCGACCTGCTGCCCTCTGCGGTCATGGAGTGGATCGGCGGACGCGCCGGCGGCTCGGACGACGGCGCGGGCCGTCTCGCAGGCGCTGTCACCGGCGGCATCGCGCGCGCCGGCAGCGGCCGCCTCACCGGCCGTCTTCGCGGCGGAAGCGGGGGATAGGCGGTGGGACGCGATGCGCGCCGCGGCGCCGGGTGTGCCGGCGATTCCCTGTCCGCAAAATGCAACCGGGGACCGTTTCTGATCTGGCGGTCCCCGGTACAGGGAGATGCAAATGAAGAAGGTCTCTTCACTGACGCGCACGATCATCGCCGGGCGGAAGGCGGCGGTCAAGCGGCAACGGCATCGGAGGCGATGCCGGCTCCTTGCGCCGGGGCCGGCCCGAGAGCCATGACGATTTCCGGTAGCGCCAGGTTGCGAGGATCGCACCGGCCCGCGCTCAAGCGATGCCGGGGGCCGCCCCTGGATGGCGACTCCCGGCACACCAACACAACTCAACATGACATCACGAGGACACGCACCATGAATGAGCACGAACCGCAGGTCGAGCGCCGCCGCCGGCGCACATCGTCGACCCGGACGCCGCCGCCGCGCTGGCCCGGCAATCCGGAGTGCGTGGAAGCGAGCGCCGTTGACTTCGAGGCCATCGCCCACATGCTCGCCAACACCTGCCGCTGGGGCGGACGCACGCGCCGCTACATCTCGCTCGCCCAGCATGCGCTGACCGCGTCCGAGGAGATCGAGGCGCTGGACGGCATCGCCGGCGAGGACCGCCGCGCGCTCGCGCTTCACGCGCTCTTGGCCGATGCGGGCGCCGCGTGGCTCGGCGACGCGGAGGGCGAGCACCCGGTATCTGCCAGGGCGGCGGCGCGCACAAGGACGCACGGCGCGCGGATCGACCGTGCGGTGCTCGAAGCGGCGGGCCTCGATCCGGAACCGCCCGAGGAGTGGGCCGAGGTGCTGCGCTTCGTAGACCGCATGACCGATGCGGCTGAGCGCCGCGACCTCGGTATCGGCGCGGGCGGCTTTCTCTTCCCGCCGCTGCGCCGCACGATCCGGCCTCTGGCGCCCGAGGCGGCAGCAGAGCGCTGGCTCGCAAGGTTCCACGAACTCCACGCCGGCAGCGACGGCGCCGCCGGAAACGGCGCGGCCGCCCCTGCCGACGCCGACGCATCCGCCGGCGGGGAGCTCGCGTCATGACCGGCGTGGGAGGAGACACAGGGCGCGGCCTCCGGGTCGCCGCCCGCAGCGTGCGCACCTGGAACCGCATCACCAGCCTCGTCGTCGTTGTCGCCCTTCTGGCAGGCCTCGCCGCCGGCACCTGGAAGAGCTGGAATGCGGCCTCCTCGTACGAGTGGCATCTCATGGGCGTCTTCGCGCTCTCCGAGTTCCTTCTCACCGCCGGTTACAAGCCCGACAAGAGCAAGAAGATGCGCACCGAAGAGGGCGAGGTCTACGTCACCACCATCGGGGACATCTCCGGGTTCGAGCCCTTCCACGAGCTGCGCGACCGGATCGTCGGGGATGTGGTGCATGCCGCCCTGCTCGGTGCCGGCATTGCCGCCGGCCTGGTTGCCGCCGTTCTTCTCGGTCTCCGCGCATTGGGCGGCGGGCTCCGAAGGGGGCGCCGCCTGCGAGGCGGCGAGCTGGTGAGCGCGAAGGCGCTCACGCGGCGGGCGATGCCGCTGCGCCACCGTGCCCTGCTTCGGCTCAGGCCGCCCGAAGCCAGGCCGTACCGTATCGCCGGCATCCCCTGGCCCGGGGAGGCGGAGACGCAGCACACGATCGTCTCGGGCACCACGGGCTCCGGCAAGACCGTGCTGATCTCGGATCTGGTCGAGCAGATCAGGAAGCGGGGCGAGCGCTGCATCGTCTACGACAAGATGGGCTCCTATACCGAGACCTTCTTCGACGAGAAGCGCGACGTCCTGCTCAATCCCCTCGACGACCGCTCACCCCGCTGGTCGCCCTTCTTCGAAGCCCGCACGGCACGGGACTTCGATACCATGGCGGAGGCCCTCATCCCGCGCCAGAAGGATGCCGCTGACCCTTTCTGGATCACCGCCGCACGCCAGCTCTTCTCACGCGGCGCCGCCGTGCTCTGGCAGCGCGGCGAGACCCGCAACCGGGTGCTGGTGGACCTCCTGCTCAAGACCGAGCTCAACGAGCTCGCGGAGGCCATGGAGGAAACGGCGGCCCAGTCCATCGTCGATCCCGCCAACCCGAAGACTGCGCTCTCGGTGCGCGCCATGCTGACCGCAAACATCGGCGCCATGGACCTGCTCACAGACGCGGGCGACCCTTTCTCGATCCGGGAATGGATCGAGCGCGAGGACGGCGGCGGCTTCCTCTTCCTCACGTCGAGGGGCGACCAGCACGCGAGCTTGCGGGGTCTGATCTCGACATGGCTCGAGATTGCGGTGAACGCACTGCTCTCGCTGCCGCGCGACGACGGTCGCCGTATCTGGGTGATCCTCGACGAGCTCCCGACCCTTTATCAGCTCCCCTCGCTTCGTCCGGGTCTCGCGGAGAGCCGTCAGTTCGGGGGCTGCTTCGTGCTGGGCGTACAGGTGTTCTCCGCCCTGCGGGACATCTACGGGCGCGACGCCGCGACGACGATCTCCGGTCTCTGCGGCACCCGTGTGGTCCTGGCCGCGCCGGACAAGGACACGTCCGAATGGTCTGCCGAGAGCCTGGGGCGGGAGGAGGTCGAGACGCTGTCGGAGGGCGTGAGCTACGACACACCGCACGGCGGCGTGACGCTGAGCGCGCGGCGCGACCAGCGCACCCTGGTGCTGCCCTCCGACGTGGCGCGCCTCGAGAAGCTGTCGGGCTACCTCAAGTTCCCCGGCCGCTGGCCGATCGCCACGATCAGGCTCAAGTACAGGAAGCGGCCCACGAAGGCCGGCCGCTTCGTTCCCAGGTCCGACGCGGAGCAGGGCAGGATCGGGCCGCAGGACCGGGCGGCGAACGCCGCCGGCGACGGAACGCTCCCTGCGCCGGAGCCCGCCGTGCGGGATGACCCGACGGGCGCTGCCGGAGAACCGCTGCCCGCCGATGCCGCCGGAGTTGAATTCGAGGAGCCGGAAAATGTCGACGAAGCCGCCGACCTGAACGCGCTGGAGTGGACCTGCGGTGGCGAGCCCCTGCCCGTCCCGGCCAACGACACGGGCGGCGAGCCGGAATGGCTCTTCGAAGGACACGGGCCGGCGGCCGGCTCGCCGGCGGATCCGTCCGGCGCAGGACGAGGCGGCAGGAAGGCGGCCGAAACGGCGGATGGGACAGACCTCGAGGACGATGCGGCCGGCGGCCGGGCCGGTGACGGGACGCTGGACTGGCAGTGATGGTCGTCTCCATCGGCGCGATCGCCTCCGCCGCCCAGGGCGTGTCGTACTTCGAGCGGGACGGATACTACGCGAAGGACGATCCCCGGCACCTCGACGCCAGCGCCTGGGCGGGCCGGGGCGCAGAAGTGCTGGGGCTTCGCGGCCCGGTCGATCCCGGTGTGTTCCAGGACGTCCTGGAGGGCACGGTGCCCGACGGCTCGGGCTGCCGGCTCGGGCGGCGGGAGAAGGACGGCAGCGTCACGCATCGGCCGGGGCGGGACCTGACCTTCTCGGCGCCCAAGTCCGTCTCCCTCGTCGCCATGCTCGGCGGCGACGCAGCCGTCGTCGCCGCCCACGACGCTGCCGTGCGGCGCACGCTCGCCTGGCTGGAAGCCTCGACGATCCAGACCCGCATCAGGGAGCCCGAGAGCGGGCTGCTGGTTCACACGGGCGGCCAGAAGATGGTGGCCGCGACGTTCCGCCACGAGGTCTCGCGCAATCTCGACCCCCAGCTCCACACCCATGCGGTGATTGCCAACATGGTGCAGGGCGAGGACGGGGGAACGCCCCGGTCCGGCAAGTGGCGGACGATGGCGAACGAGACCCTGTACCGGCGCCAGAAGCTGATCGGCATGGTGTACCGGAGCGAGCTGGCGCGGGGGCTGGCGGCGCTCGGCTACGGCATCGAGAAGACCCATGCCGACGGGCGCTTCGAGATCGCGGGCGTGTCTCGCGGAATCGTCGAGGCGTTCTCGACGAGGCGTGCGGAGATCGAGGCTGCGATGGAGGCCCGGGGCCTCGGCGATACGGGGAGCAATCCTCAGCTGGCCGAGCGGGCGGCGCTGATGACGCGCGCCCACAAGCGCGAGGTGGACAGGGAGGCGCTGCAACTGAGCTGGCGCGAACAGGCGGCGTCGCTGGGCTTCTCGCCGGATGCCGTGATGGAGGCGGCCAAACGGCGGCTCTCTCGTGGCCTCGATGCGGACCTCGACGCAGAGGTTCCGAAGGCCGGGTCCTCCCGCGATCGGGCCATCGCCGGCCCCGGGAAATCGAACCAGGGTCCCGGCAGGGATGAGGTCCGCGGCGCCGATCCGGCAACGCAGGCCGTGTCGTGGGCGATGGAACACCTTTCCGAACGCGAGGCGGTATTCGCGCGCTCCGACCTGCTGGCCGCCGCGCTCGCCTGGAAGCCCGGCGCCGTCTCCGTCGAGGCTGCGGGCAGGGCCATCGACGCTCTCCAGCGCGACGGTCGCCTGCATGCGGCGCCTGCGATTGCCGGCGGCGAGGGCCTGACCACCGATACCGCGCTTGCCGACGAGCGGGAGACCGTCGGCCTCATGCGCACCGGCCGGGAGAGGGGACAGGTCCTGATGCGCGGCCGCAAGGTGCGGCAGCACCTGCACAACGGGCCCCTCACCGACGGCCAGAAGCAGGCCGTCACCGCGATCCTCTCGTCGAATGACCGGGTCGTGGGCGTCCAGGGCTACGCCGGCACGGGAAAGACGGCCATGCTGAACCGGGCGCGGGCGCTCGCCGAGAAGAGCGGCTACCGGATGCTGGGCCTCGCGCCGTCCGCCTCGGCGGTGCAGACCCTCGCCGCCGAGTCCGGCATCGCGAGCGAGACGCTGCAGGGCTTCCTCGCCCGGAACGCGGGCGTCGCCGAGGGAAGGCTCACGCGCCGGAGCGCCCGCGGGATGCGGGAAGCCTTCTCGAAGACCGTGCTGGTGGTGGACGAGGGCTCGCTCGCGTCCACCGTGCAGGCGCGCGACCTGCTCAGGATCGCCAACACGCTCCGCATCCCTCGGGTCGTTCTGGTCGGGGACGAGAAGCAGCTCGACGCCGTCGATGCCGGAAAGCCCTTCGCCCAGCTGCAGCAGGCGGGCATGCGGACGGCGGTGATGGACGAGATCCTGCGCCAGCGCGAGCCCGCGCTGAAGGAGGCGGTCGAGGCCAGCGTCGCAGGCGACATCCGCACTGCCTTCGAGAAGCTCGGGTCCAGCGTGGCCGAGGTGAAGGCGGACAACATCGCGGGTGCGGTGGCCGCCCGCTGGCTGAGACTGTCGGCGGAGGATCGCGAGAACACCGGCGTGATGGCGCCGAGCCACGAGCTTCGCGTCGCGATCAACGGCCATATCCGGGAGCGCCTCGCGAGAGAGGGTGCGATCCACGGTCCCGCCTTTCAGGGCGAGCGGCTGGTCAGCCGCGGCTACACGCGGGCGGAGAAGGCACTTGCTGCCAATTACGCGCCCGGCGACGTCGTGGCCTTCCACCGCCGCTACAGGCGGCTCGGCGTCGCCAAGGGCGACGAACGCCGGGTGGTCGAGGTGGATCACGGCAGCCGCACCGTGGTGCTGGCGGACGCACGCGGGGGCACGGTCGCCTGGAAGCCCGGCCACGTGGCCGGCCGTCAAGGCGGAAGCGAGGTGTACCGCGCAGAACCGCTCGAGCTGCGCGCGGGCGACCGCGTGCGCTGGACACGCAACGACAGGGACCTCGGGCTGGTGAACAGCAGGACTGCCGAGGTGGTCTCGGTCGAGGACGGCCGCGTCTCCTTCCGGCTGGAGGACGGGCGCGCGTTGACGCTGGGCCGCGGCGATGCGCAGCTGAGACACCTCGATCACGCCCACGCCTCGACGGCGCACGCGTTCCAGGGCCGCACGGTCGACAACGTGATCGCGGCGATGGAGGCCGGCCATCCCCATCTGACAACGCAGAAGAGCTTCTACGTCGAGATCAGCCGGGCCCGCTATCGCGCGGAGCTCGTGACCGACGACGCGGCGAGGCTGCGGGAGCGGCTGGAGGCCACGACGGGCGAGCGGATCGCTGCGCTGGAGGCCATCGCGCCGGACATGCCGGCGGAACCTGCCCAGACCGCCGGCAAGGGTGCCGAAAGGCCGGAACCCGAGCGCGCTGCACCGGCGCGTCCGCCGGCCGAACGGGACGGAACGGACGGAGCAACCCGGGATCGCCGGCCCTCGCA
>JAPPMY010000225.1:32399-61284 GCA_028818855.1 Rhodospirillales bacterium | reverse complement strand
CATTGGCGGCCTCGTTCAAGCTGGTCCGGTCGGCTGTTTCATTCGGTCGCCGGTCCATTTCCAGGGATGCGCACAAGTCGCGTCTCTCAGCACGGTGCAGGGGCCTTGGCAGCCGTCCGCAGCGACGGGCGTGGAGCCCGCCGCAGCAACCGTCTGGAGCCTAGCGGCAGCATGCTGCTCGTTCGTGCTAGCCTTGGCATGCGGAACCGGCATGTCAGTCTCCCGGCGCGGCGGGAGCGTTCTGTGTAACGCGCCCCGTCGTGTCCCGCACGGCGCGCCGCCGGTGATAACCGCCTGCACTGCCGTATCGAAGAGGATGACGGCCCCGAGGGCGCCTGTCTTCGAGCGTGCGACGACCGCCCTGAGACCGCCGTTCATCGTCGTGAGGGCCGCGAACAGGACAGCCGACTCGACTGCCGCACCGCCTTGCGGGAAGGACTGTGCTACCGCCGTGGGCACCCGGTTGGCTGGACATGTGCTGTGGCCTTGGGCCGTCGAATGTCCCGGCGATCATACTTCGGCGAATCCGCTTGCATTGCAGTTCTTCGCCAAGTAATAAATGACAGCCCGGAACAAGGCAAGCGCGAATTGGCGCAGATGCTTTCAGTAACCGGAAAATCGGAGTAAATTTGATACATCTTTTGAGGCTATCACAGTTGAGAAAATAGAAACTGTTTCTTGAGCGGAACGAGAACCATGAACGGACTCCCCTCCCTCGCCGTCCTGCGCGCGTTCGACGCCGTCGCACGCTTGAACTCGGTGTCTGCCTCGGCGTCCGAATCCGCCGTTACGCCCAGCGCCGTCAGCCGCCAGATCGGCAACTTTGAGGAGGTGGCGGGCGTGGCCCTCCCGACCCGCGACGGCCGCGGCGTGCGCCTCACGAGCGACGGCAGGCCTTTGGAATGGAGGCTCGCCGACGCCCTCGCCCGGATCGACGCGGCGGTCGTTCGATTGCAGGGCCCGGCGCACGCCTGCGGCCTGCGCGTCATCGTGCCGCCGATGTTCGCCTCTGCCTGGCCGGTGCTCGGGCTCGACCGTGCCGTCGCCGGACCGCGCTTGACGGCAGACTCGCTTCTTGATGCGGCGCGGCGCGGCGGGCACCAAAAGCCGGTCGTTGCAGGCTTTTGGTGCCCGCTGTTGCGGAAGATAGGTGCGAGCCTCGGCCGGGGCGGCCGACCAAGTTGGTGAACGGCTACGAACCGGGTAAAGCGCCCGGCGATCGGAACCTGCGCGCCGTCCTCCGGGAAATCCTGCTGTCAGGGCCGGTATCCCGAATCGAGATCGCACGACGGGTGGGCGTGACCGCCAGTGCGGTTTCGCGCCTTGCGCGGGTCCTGATGGAGGCGGGCCTGGTCAGGGAGACGACGGAGCGGAGGGACGATGCTCCGGTGAAGCCTGGCCGTCGCACCTTGCCCCTTGAAATCGATCCGCAGGGCGGGCAGGTCCTGGGGATCGGTATTGGGCCATCGTATCAGACCGTCACGCTTGCCGACATAGGTAACAACGTCATCGCGGCCACCGAGCTCGAGTTGGGCACGATCGAGGATCCGGACTTGGTGACGAGGAGCGTGGCCCGGGAGAGCCGGCGTCTGATCGGCCGTCATCTTTCGGACCGCAGCCGCCTGCTGGGCGGGCTGCTCATGATCTCCGCTTCGGTCGATCCGGAGCGGGGTAGTGTGGAGCAGGCGCCCTATCTGGGATGGGGCGCCTTTCCGCTGCGAGCGAGGCTTTCCGAACTTCTCGACCTGCCGATCGGGGTCCGGTCGATGACGGCCGCCGTCGCCACGGCGGAGCTGCTCTTCGGCACGGCTCGCGATCGCAGCCATGTGCTGGCCCTTCTCTGCGAGCTTGGCGTAGGCGCGGCCATCATCATGGATGGCCGCCTGATCGGAGGGGGCAGGCCGCCAGCCGGCGGCCTGGGCGCGATGAAGGTGACCGCAGAGGACGGCGCGGTCACGACGCTGGACCATGCCGCGTCCGGGCTCGCCGTTGTCCGCCGTCTGCAAGACGGGGGCACGGCATCCGGACCCGCAACGATTGCCGCGATGGCGCTTGCACTCCGCGACGCGGTGGAGCGAGACCGTGCGGGAGATTACGCTGTGGCGCCGCTCATGGTCGCTGCCGGCCGAGAGATGGGGCGCGTCATCGTGCCGTTCTTCCGCTTCGCCATGCCCGAGGCGGTGCTGGTTGCCGGTCCTCTTGCAATGTCGCCGAGCTACATGGACGGGATCGCGGAAGTCGTCGACGGCGACACGCAATCGGGCCCGGTGGGGGTCATGGCGAGCATCGTTTCGGCTCCAGTCACTGACTGGTCTGCGAGCTGCGCCATGGCCGTCTGGGAGTATCTGATCGAAACGCCCCTGGCTCTCACGAGGCTGTCCGTCGGATCGGCGTGAAGAGGGCCGGCGCTACGGAGCGTCGTGAGGGAGCAAATGGGGACCGCTCGCACAGCCGGCCCCATGCCAGGTTTTGGGGCTCAGGCTTCCCAGAGCATCTTGACGGGCATGGCGAACATCCGGGATCCCGCCCGCTGAATGCGATCGCCGTCGTGGAGAAGGATGCCGCAGACAAATCGATCGCCGACGGCATCCCTCAGCCGCACCAATCCCCTGAATTGATCGGGACGCGCCGTGGCCCCGGCCTCGACCTTGATGCCGACGATCGCGCCTCCGGCGCGTTCGAGGACCAGGTCAACCTGGATCTTGTCCTTGTCGCGATAGTGGGCGACCATCGGTGGTTCTTCGGACAGCGTCGCAGCCTTGACGATCTCGGCATGCACGAAGCATTCGAGAAGCGGTCCGAGGTTCTGGCGGCGGTTTGCGATCTCCTTGTGGCCCATGCGGAGGATGGCGGCAAGAAGGCCCGAGTCGAGGAACTGGAGCCTGGGTGTCTTCACCAGCCTCTTGAGCCCGCCGCGATGCCATGCGCGAACGCGGCGTATCACAAACATATGCTCGAGCAGGACCAGCCAGCGGTCCACCGTCTTGCTGTCCACGCCGAGTCGCGAGCCGAGGGAGGACATGTTGAGGAGCTGGCCTGCCGACGCGGCCGCATGGTCGATCAGGCGGGCCATTTCGTTGCGCTTGCCGACGGTGGCGATGTCGGAGACGTCCCGCTCGGCGAGCGAGCGGGCATAGGCGCGCAGCCAGACAGCGCGGCGTGCCGGCGAGGCGCGGGAGAGCGCCGGGGCGAAGCCGCCGGCTAGCACACGATCGATCAGGCCGTCCGCCGTTCCGGTGATCGCCAGCGCTGGGAAGTCGCCGGCGAAGGCCCGGTCGAGGAAGCGAGAGGGACCGGCGCCCGCGATCTCCGCCTGAGAGAACGGCAGCAGTTCGATGGTCTCGACCCGGCCGGCCAGCGAGTCGGGCGAGATGGAGCCTCCGAACAGATCGACCGAGCCGGTGATCAGGAAGCGCCCCGGTTGTGGGTCTCCGGCCCGAGGGTTCTCGTCGACTGCCTTCTTGAGTGCGAGGATGAGGCCCGGCGCGCGCTGGATCTCGTCAATGACGAGGGACCGGTGTCCGCGCATGAAGCCGATGGGGTCGCTTTCGGCGAAGCGCCTGAACTGGTCGTCGTCGAGGGTGATGTAGGCGTGCCCTTCCGCGGCGGCGATGTGACGGGCGAGCGTGGTCTTTCCGGACTGGCGCGGACCGACGACGGCGACGATTCGTGTATCGGCCAGTGCTTCACGGACCCTGGTCTCGGCATGGCGTGCCACGAGTGTTTCGCGGTCGACGGTCGGGTTCGTCATGGCGCGCTGTCCGCTTCGGATCGCTGTTTCGTCCAATTCGGAATATAATGCGGTTCGACTCGAAGCGCACACCGACCCGGAAGCCGGGCAGCGGCGCAGACGCCGAGCGGAGCGAGCTTGCCCTTGCTTTATCGGCGTGTACGTAGGTGCGCCCGACGCGAGCGGCCGGGAATGTTCACCCGGCACAGTATTCGGGTCTGCACCGCGCGAGGCGCGGGCTAACGCGTTTGCAGGGCTGTTCCGCAAGGAGCACCGTCCGGAATCCATCCACCGCAACGAAATGAGGGGGGAATGGAGCATTTGCAACACTGGACCCGCAAGCGCCATGTCGGGCTCGGACTCTCTGCGGATGCGCGCAATTATATCGTCGGCTGACGACGCATGCTGGAGGCGGGGTCCAGCACTCCCGAGGTCTCCCTCGGAGTCAGGGCGACCCGCGGGGAGGCCGGGACGGCGCAAGTGGAGCATGCCATCCGGCTCGAGACGAGAGTGTGCTGGTGATAAAGAACCGGAACTGGTCCGGTGGGCGGCGTGAACGTCTTTGCCGGCGCGGTGAGCGCTTGGCGCATCCTGAGGCGGCTCCTTGACTACCGCAGGGGGTGGCTGGCGGCGGCTGGGCAAACCGGGTCCGCCGAGGGTACGCCCATCCCCATCCACAGCCAGACCGGGGCGGACCTCGAGGCCGCGCCCTGGGGCCTTCTCGCATGGCAGGACCCCTTCGCAGAAGACGGCCCGGCCTCGCCCTTCTGGGCGGACGCGCCGATGGTGGAGGGGAAGCAGGCGGGAGGCCGCACGCGGCCCTTCGCCGACCTGGTGCGCAGCCAGGAGGGCAACGTCTCGGGCCTTCTCCTCCTGGACGGTACGTTGATCCTCAAGGTGGAGCGGAACGGGGCCGCGGGCCAGGTGCGGATCGAGGACGGAACCTCCTTCGATCCGGCCAGCGGCCTCGGCCTGTTCCTGCCCTGGGGCGAGGACCACATGGAGCGGGCGATGCACCACGCGGACGACCTTCGCGCGGTGGTGTGCGGGGAGGGCGTCGAGGGCCGCCCGTTCCCCCCGAGATCGAGAACCAGCTGGTCCTCGCCCTTGAGGGCTACCTCGCGGAGAAGTCGGCGCGTCTGATCGCGATCGACCTACTGGGGGAGCCCTGGATCGCGCAGGCCTGGCACAACGGGGCGGCGGAGCGGGGCACGGCGCGGCGGCGGAAAGAGAAGGCCCGGGAGCTTGCGGGCGGCGCCTACCTCGATCTGGTGACCGGCCGCGCCAAGCCCTGGCGCACGTCCCGTGCGTCCTCCAGGAGAGCCAAGGCGGCGGCGAAGGCCAGGGCGGCAACGCCGCCGCCTCTCGATCCCGACTGGTTTCCTGACCCTCGGGACGGCCCGCTCGAGGCCGCTGCCCCGGAGGACGCGCGCTATGTCGATACGGGGGCGGCGGCGCGCTACGTGGGCCTGAGCGACAGCACGATGCGCCGGATGCGCAGGGAGCACCGCGGCCCGCCCTACGTCAGGAAGGGGCGTCGGGTTCTCTACGACCTGCACGCCCTCGACGTATGGATGGAGGGGGCCGGGTAGCACACCGCCGGCGAGCAGGCCGGACGGAAACGGCCCTCCCATGCGCCGTTGCGACGTCCCTGTGCAACTCATGGACGCTCCTGGACGGACGCGAAGGCACGCGTCAGTTCGTCCCTCCCGCCGCTCCGCGGGGTCGGCTTGACTGAGCTCCGAAACGATACACCGAGGGCACGATGGAAGGCGGCAGGCGCTATCTCGATACCGGAGCGGCAGCGGCCCATGTGGGCTTGAGTCTGAGCAAGCTGAACCGGATGCGGGCCGAGGGCAGCGGTCCGCCCTTCGCCAGGAAGGGGCGCCGGGTGCTCTACGACACCCGAAGGCTCGACGAGCGGGTCGCGGCGCACGAGCGACGCTTCACCAGCGAGCGGGACCGGCCGTGAGCGCGTTCTGCTCCCCGTTCTGGCCGGAGCTGAATCTGCGTCCGCTCGCCGCCGCGCTGCTCTGCGCGTTCCTGATGCAGGGCTGCGGCGGGACATCCTGGGAGGAGGCGCGGCAGGAGGCCGAGGACACCGCGAGCATGCTTGAGACGTTCAGGCCGGCTGCGGCGGGTCCGCGTTTTTCCGCGATCCAGGTGATCGAGCGGCACCCCTGGCTGGGACTGGTGCGCGAGGACCATGAGCCCCGGCCGTCGCTGCCGGCGCGCTTCCTCGGACCCGAGGCGGTGACCCTGCCGCTCTCAGGCGTCGGCGAGGCGGGAGTGCTGGCGAGGCGGATCGAGGCCGCAACCGGCCTGGGAGTCCGCTTCTCGGGCCGGGTCCCCGCGGACGAGGCGGCGCCCGCTGCGGAGGGCTTTGGCAACACCGTGATCGACGGACTGGTGCCGGAGGGCGGCATCTGGACCGGGCCGCTGGACGCGCTGCTGGACGCCTGGACCGCGCATGCCGGCTACGCCTGGCGTTTCGACGGGACCGGGATCGAGATTGTTCGTCACGACGTCGCAGTATTTCGCATCCACGCACTTGCGGGGACCCAGCGGTACGCGGCAAGCGCCACCACCGACGACGAGGCGTCCGGCGGCGGCGAGGCCGGTGACGGAGGCGGCGTCTCCACCAGCCAGTCGATCGCGGCGGAGACGGAATACGACCCGTGGCCCGAGATCGAGGCGCAGGCCTCGGCCATCGTGGGTCCCGGTGCCACGGTAGCGGCGGCACCGTCGTCGGCATCACTTCTGGTGACGGGCAGGCCCCGCGATGTGGACCGGGTGCGCGGCTTCCTTTCCTGGCTCAACCGTGAGGTGCTGCGTCCGGTCACGCTCTCGGTGCACGTCTACTCTGTCAGGCGCGAGCGCGAGACCGATTACGGCCTCGGCATCGCGGCGGCGGTGGCCGAGATCTTTGGCACCTCCGCGAAGCTCGCGGTTTCGCCGGAATCCGTTGCGGTGATCAGACCCACCGAAGCGCTGGGGGACACCCTGGCCGCCACGGTGCGGGCGCTGAGGCGGACGGGCACGGCGACGCGGGTGCTGTCTGCAGACATCCCTTCGCTCAACGGCAAGCCGGCGCAGTTCTTCGAGCTCTACAAGGAGGCCTATCTCAAGGAGCGTCGGTCCACCGCAGGGGACGGCATCGCCGAGAGCGAGTTGGTGCCGGGCACGGTCTCTTCCGGCTTCGCGGTGAGCTATGTGCCGCGCATCACCGGCCCCGGTGAGGTGCTGGTGCGGCTGTTCGCGAGCCTCCGCGACCGGCCCACCTTCCGCGAGTACGGCACGGCGGACGCGTCGATCCAGCTCCCGGCCTATGCCACCCGTGCAGTGCAGGTGAGCCAGAGGATCGGCCGGGGCGAAACCCTGCTGGTGAGCGGGTTTTCCGGGAGCCGCGCGGAGGCGGAGGGCTCGGGCACCTTCCACGAGGCGTTTCCGCTTCCCGGCGGCGGCAGGCGTGCGTCGCTCGCGCGCACCGAGCAGGTGCTGCTGGTGACCGCGTCCATCGGCGCACCCCTCGGCATCGCCGAGACGGGGGGACACCCCGGTACAGGGGATCAGCCTGGTACGGGGGACCTCTCCACTGGCCCCGGAGAGCGGCTGTGAGCACGATCTCGGTCGGCGGCCGGGCATACGCTGTCGGGCTCTACTGGCTGGAGCGCCGGGGTGCGGGCGCTACGGCAAGGGCGGCACGCAGGCTGGGCCGACCCTTCTACGTGCACCACAGGGGAACACCCTGGTCCGGCAAGCGCACCGGCTTCGCGACCGAAGATGCCGACACCATGGGGCTGCACCCTGAGGATTTGGGCCCTTCGGGTCTGCCGGCGTTGGCGCTGGCGCTTCTCGAGCATCTGGGCGGCGGCTTCTGGATGGCGCTGGTGGAGGACGACAGCGGCGAGGTCCTCGCGCTGGTGAAGGCGCGGGACGGCGCGGTGCTGGCCGACGGCGACGAGGTCTTCGAGAGCCGCGAGGCGGCGATAGCCGCATTCGAGCGGGCGCGGGATCTCGGCTGGGCGCTGCATGTCACGTCGGGCGTAGGCGCGGCGCTGGAGGGGTTCGGCCGAGAGATCGCACTGCTGGACGCAAACGCGCTGGCCGCGGCCGCCGAGCGGGCGGGGGCGGCGATCGTGCTCACCGCCGCTGCGACGGCGCGCGGCGGGACGCGACGACTCGGCCTTGCAGCGCTTGCGGTCGCCGGCGTTGCCGCGGTGGCGGGGCTATGGCTCGCGCGCGATGCGCTCCTGGACTGGCTCGTGCAACCCGATCCGTCGCCGGCGCCGATGGTGGCGGAACCCGAGCCCGAGGTTCTGGTATCCGTGGACGGCGCTGCGCTGATCGCGGCCTGCCGACAGGCGCTGATCGAGAATCCGCCCTTCCTGCCAGCTTGGGAGATCGTGCGCATCTCCTGTCACGCGCGCTTCACCGATCCCGAACTCGCGGCACTTCGGCCCGAGCTCGCCGGGCGGCCGGTGCTGCTGGTGCGCTGGGGGCGTTCGGACGGACACGCGGAAGCGATCGCGCGCAGGCTCGCCGAATCCCATCTCTCGCGCTGGCACGCGGCCTCGGTCGCGGGCGGCAGGGCCTGGGCGGCAGCGCCGCTCGGCGCCGTGCTGCGCGCAAGTGCGGCCGATGCGCCTTCCTTCCTGGAATTGCGGGCCGCCGTCGACCGGGCCTTGGGCACAGGCGGCGCACGGGTGGCCTACACGTTGGACGGGACCGGCGTCTGGACGGTGCGGATCGAGGATTTCGGGCCGCTGTCGCGACTGGGTGCGGTCGCGGGCGCGATCGAGGGACTCGAGGTGATGGCGCTCTCGCGGGGCAGCACGGGTCCCTGGCGCCTGGAGGCGCGGCCGGTGGACCCCGAGAGGATGACCGCGTCCAGGCTGGAAGCGCTCGGTGCTGCCGATGCAACAGCAGGTCCGGGAATCGGTTCTTCAGAAGAATGAGGAGGCAGGACATGAAATCCCAGGCCACGATGGGTCGTAGGTTCAAGCCGTTCCGTCGCACCGGGCGCGAGGTGCTGCTGTTGGCGGGCGCGAGCCTCGCGGTGCTGGCCGGGGCGCCGGCACACGCACAGGTGGCACAGGACGAGCGAGTCTATCGGCAGGAGGCGCTGGCGCACGCCCGCTCCATAGAGGCGGCCTGGCGCAGGCTTGAGACCTTCATCATTGAGGAGTCGGCGGGACCGACGGACTGGAGCGGCGGATCTCCGCCCGCTGCGACCGGCTGGCAGGCAGAGTGGACCTTACGAGGAATCGAGGCGCGCTATTGCGAGAACACCCTACTGGTCTTCCTTGCGCCCGAGCGCCTCAAGGGGACCGGCACCGACCACCGCACGGTGCACGCCGCGCCCCTGGCGTATGGCGACGGCCGCGACCCCGCGTTGCACTGGCTGGAGAACGGGCGAGCGGAAGGCGGCGCTGGCCGAGCCTCCGTTGCCCTCCCCGCCTGCATGTCTCCCCTGCCTTCGGGCCGCGCCGCGCTGGCGGGCATGGTGCGTGACCCCTTCCTGCACATGTCCGACCGCATCGCGCGCGAGCGGCGCGAGGAGGACTGCGGCACAGGAGAGCACGGCGACGGTCGGACATACGTGCGCGAAGTGACCCGCGCGCACAACGGGCGCGGCGATCCGGTGGGCGATCCGATGGAGGGGCCGTGGGAACTCTCCATCGACCTCTGCCGCCACGACTACAGCCATTGGGAGCACTACGCGCTTGAATGCCACTGGGATGCCGGGCCGCCCCACAACCGCCGCATGGAGGGACGGGAAGTCTGGCGGCGGCTCCGGACGGTGACGGCGGCTGGCGAGAGTCTCGGGCCCCCGGAGTTCGTCTCCACTAGCTGCTGGACCGGCGGCGCGCTGCCGCCGCCGCCCGTCCCGGAGATCTCCGAGACAGACCAGGAAGAGACGAAGACCGAAGCATGTGCAGCCGGCTACACCGGCAGCATCGGTTACCGGCGCACGGTGACGCTGCGCAGCACCCGCTTCCCCTGGGACGCAGCGCCGGTGACCCAGACGATCTACGGCGACTGGACCCTGGCGCGGGACGACTGCGTGGCGGAGCCCGAGCCGGATTTCCGCGGGCCCGACCACGGCGATCCCGGGGGCGATGGACCTGGCGGCACGGCAGGCTCGTCCGGCGACAGCTGCGGCGGCCCCCCGCCCGGTTCCCCGGTGGGAGACGTCTGCAGCGCCGACGGCAGCGTCGGGCCGGGAGCCGGCAATGGGGGCGGAGACGGGGGTGGCTGCTTCCTGACCACGGCGGTCGCCGAATGGCGAGGCGAGTCCGACAACGGACCCACGCTCACGGCGCTCCGCGCCTTCCGGGACGGCTACATGATGCGCACGCCCGAACGCCGCGCCCTGGTGACAGAGTACTACGCCATCGCGCCCGCCATCTCGGCAGCGATCCCGGTGGGGCATGCGGACTGGAAGTGGATCGCAGCGCGCATCGATGCCGCCGTGGCGGCGATCGCCGAGGGCGCCGGGGACGAGGCCTTCTGCATCTATGTCGCCATGGTGCGGCGGCTGCAGGAACGCTGGATGCCGGCGGCGGGCCCGGCGTCTCTGCATGACGGGGGCCGGGCGTGAGACGGAGTGCGGCGGCATCGCGCCGGCCCGGTCTGGTGGCGGCAGCCGCCATCTTCGCCGCGTTCGCGGCCGCCGACGCGGCCTGGGGCCAGGGGAATGCCCCAGTACAGGCGGCGGCTGCGAACCTGAGCTCGCACGATGCGGGCTTCTTCTCCGAGCTGCTGTCGGGCCGGGTGTGGGTGTTGGAGCGCCCGAACTCGCGACTGGCTGCCGACCGCAACACGGTCTGGGCGCATTACCACGCGCCGGACGGCTCACTATTGGCCTGCGCCCACCTCGGCGGCACATACGCGCCCGGCACCGCGCGCTGGCGCACGGTGCCCTCCCGTGCCTTCCGTTCGCTCTACAACTACCTGGAGCCGGGCGCCGAGCCCGATCCCGGCAGGCGGCGGGGCCATACGCCGCTCTTCTACGACCCGGGCACCGGGCGCCTACACAACGAGGCGCTGGGAGGACGGGGGTGGACAATCGCGTCCGCGGGCTGGGTACAGGAGAGCTGGCCCAGGGCCATGAGGGAGGCATGCCCGGCACTTCCCCTTCCCCCGTCGCTTGCCGTCAACGAGAAGCAGACCGCCGTGACCTTCGACGCGATGATGGCGCAGGACCCGGACGCCGCGATCAGGTACGCGCCGGGATCGGACCTAAAGGGCCCGGGGGCGGTCGGGATTGCCGCCTCAGGCGGCCGTCAAATGCTCTCGGGCGCGGACCTTGCGAGGTTCCTGGAAGAGAACGACGGCTTCGTGCTGACCGACCTGGGCGGTGGGCGCCATGTGCTCGCGCTGGGCGCGGCGGGCGACGAGCTTTGGCTTCTCGGCGAAGGCGGGGCGGTCGCGGACGTGGGGCTGTTGGTGCCGGCAGCGCAATCGACCGAGATCGCCATCCACTACGAGCGCCTGCCGCTGCGCCCCCGCTACCGGATCGGCGATCCGTTGCCGTTCCTTCCGACCGGGGAGCGCCATATCGCGTTCCGCATCACCGACCGGCTGGCCGGGAGCGGCGTCGTGGTGACGCTGCCGCTGCCCGGGCTGGGCGAGACAGCCGTGCGCCTGGGGCCGGACGGAAACCTCGTGGCGGGCGACGGCAGCGGTGGGCATGTGCCGGGAACGTGGCGCTGGTCGCAGGGTTCGCTCGCGCTGACGCTCAAGAGCGCCCCGGAGCCGGTTCACGTTTCCTGGCGGACACTCGCGGAGCGGGCGGGAGAGTCTACGCGATGAGGGCAACTTGGATGGGGTCGGTCCTTGTAGTCGCTCTCATGGCCGGTGCGGGAGCCGTGACCGGGCAGGAGGCGATACCAGCCAATCCGGACATCGTCGAGGCTGGCGGTGCCGCGGCGATACCAGGTGCTGCGACCTTACCCGATGTAGAGTCGGTCGTTCCGTCGTCGGGTCACAGCCCGACCTCCCTCGAAGGGTCCTATGCAGCGCCGCCGGGCGAAGCCTGGGTCACTCTGGCGACCTCGGAAGGCAGTCCGGGCGGCAGCCGCCTCCTCCGCGCGCTCGCCGAATCGACCGGACCCTCGGGCCAGGGACGGGACGGCCGTGCGGCGGAGCGGACCGCTGCTGCCCTTGTCGCCGAGGGCTGCCCTCGGGCGCTGCTACGCCGCCTGCTGGCGGGCGCGGCCGGCGAGGCGGACGCGCTGGCGGCGCTCGCGATCGAGACGGAAGTGCTGACGCTCTGCAGCGAGCGCCAGCGGATCGTGACCGCCCTGTTCGAGACCGAGGCGCGACTGAAGGAGCTGCGGGAGCCGGCAGAGCCGGTGTCCGTCTTCAAGACGTCGACAGCTGCCCCTCCTGCGCCCGCCGTGCTGAAGACGGAGCGCGAGACGCCGGCGATGCCGGCGCAGCCCGCCCCGGACACTCGTGCCGAAGACACTCGTGCCAAGGCCCCGGCGCCCTCGGTCCTGCTCCAGGAGCTGATCTCGGCGCCCGGCGAGGAGGTGGTCCCGGAGCGCTCGCTAGGCTGGTTCTCGATCCTGGGCTCCGCCGGTGTGCTCCGCGCCGGGATCACCGACGGCACCGGCGTGTGGTTCGTGCGCGAGGGCGATGCGCTGCCCGGCGGCAGCACGGTCGCGGCCATCGCCGGGCGTCCGCCCTCGGTGCGGACCACGGGGCCCGAGGGGGAGGACGAAGACCCCCTTCCCTTCCGCGCCCGCCCCAGAGGTGCCAGATGAGGCGTCTCGGCCAACGGCTCAGCAACGGGCTCGGCCAGTGGCTCGACCGCGAGCGCGAGGGGCTGCGCTCCGCTGCGTCTCGGCTCGGGCTGGACCGAAAGGACCGGGAGCGGGGAGGCATCTCCACCGGACCGGCGGACCTGCCGATCCGGAGCCCCGCCATGGACGCGCGCTTCCGCAGGCTCTGCGCGGTGTTCGCGGACGGGCGCTGCCTGATTGCCGAGGGCTACGAGCCGGATGACCGGTTGCGGCTGCAACTGGTGGCCCTGCGCGAGGCGGGCCGGATACCGCCGGTGCTGGCGGAGGAGAGTGCGAGCCTCGAGGAGATCGCGGCGCTCTGGCGTGCGCACGGGAGCGCGGCTGTATCGGAGGGCGGGACCTCGGCCCGCCGGATCGCTCGCCTGCTCGCCGACGCGGCCCACGCCAGGGCGTCGGACGTGGTGTTCGAGAACGGGCGCGATGCCTGCCGTGTGTTTGCCATTGTCAACGATCGCAAGCTGCCGCTGAGCGCCCCGCTGACGCCCGAAGAGGGGCGCCGGATTATGGGCTTCCTCTTCCACTGCAAGGACGAGGGGAGCTCGCAGACCAGCTACCGCCGCGCCTCCTTCCAGGGGTTCTCGATCCGCGCCGGCGGCCCGGTGCCGCTGCCGGACGGAGTCTCGGCGCTGCGGTGCGAGCGCGGGCCTCACGACCCGGACGCGGATCACCTGTTCGCGCGGCTCTTCTACCAGGACCGGCTCGACACCGGGATGACGCTGGAGCGCCTCGGCTTCTCGGCAGACGAGGCGGCGTTGTTCGCCGAGATCCGTATGGCCATGCAGGGCGGCATCTTCATCGGCGGGCGCGCGGGCGACGGCAAGTCGACCACCTTGGCGGTCAACCTCGCGCTGCAGATGGCCGAGATGGCTGGAATGCTTAATCTGGTGACGCTGGAGGACCCGGTCGAGTACCGCATCCCGGGGGCGATCCAGATCGCGGTGCCGACGGCGGGCGCGGGCGAGACCCGCGCCGGGCATTTCAAGGAAGCCCTGATGCATTTCTGCCGGGTGCATCCGGCGTCGGGCATGGTGTCGGAGATCAGGGACGCCGATGCGGCCCGGCAGGTGCTTCAGTGCATCGACACCGGGCATCAGATCTGGACCACCATCCACGTCCACAACGCGAACGCCATCCCCTTCCGGCTGATCGACATGGGGGTGGGCGCCGCCGAGGTGGCGAAGCCCGGCAACGTCGCGCTGTTGATGAAGCAGACGCTCCTACCGCGGCTCTGCGCGTCCTGCGCGCTGGAGCGTCCGGCCGGAGAGCGCGCGGTGCCGGACGGACTGGTCTCGCGCCTGGGCGGGCTCGACGGGCTGCGCTTCCGAAACGCGGAAGGCTGTGGGGAGTGCCGGCGCAAGGGCGGTGAGGTGTCGAACCGCGCCTGGAACGGTTATCTCGGCCAAACCGCCGTCGCCGAGACCATCCGGCCCGACGCGGGCTATCTTGGCTTCGTGCGCGGGGGCGACCCCCTCGGCGCCTGGGCTTACTGGCGGAGCGAGATGGGGGGCGTCCCCATCGGGGTGCGCATCCGCGCCATGGTGAAGGCGGGCGCGGTCGATCCCTTCGATGCGCTGCTCAAGGGCGGGGCCGGGGAGCACGAGGTCCAGGCCGATCCCCGGCACAAGGAGTTCCGGCCCGAGGGTCTGCGGTCCGAGGGGTCGGCCGGCAGCGAAGCCGTCGGCGGGGACGCGACATGATCGCCGACTTCGCCCTCGCGCTGCGGCGGCTGCACGCCGGCCTCGTCATGGGCCGCAAGGCGCGCGTCGACTGCTTCCAGACCGTGGCCGACCTGCTCGCGGCAGGGTTCGAGCTGGAGCGCGCGTTGGAGGTCACCGCAAGGGCCCTCGGGGGGCGGGGCGCGCGCGCCCGGCTGATCGCCTCCTGGCGGGCAGCGCTGCCGGCGGGGCGCTTCGCCGAGTCCATGGCGGCCTCGGTGCCGGCGGCGGAGGCGATGATATTCGAGGCCTACGGCAGAGTGGACGCAGGCCGCCTCTTCGCCGCCGCAGCCCGGGTCGCGGATCTGCGCGAGCGCCAGATGGCGGCGGTAAAGAAGGCGCTCGTCATGCCGACGCTGCTCAGCCTGGCGCTGGTGGCGATGCTATGGGCTGCGGGAGGCTGGTTCATACCGGTGCTCGAGACCGTGGTGCCGCCGGAGCGCTGGGGCCCGGCGGCCTCGGTGTTCCGCGCCGTCTCGGTCTGGCTCTTCGCCAACCCGCTGCTCTTCGCCGCGCTCTGCATCGGGACGGGCGTGCCCGTCGCGGCTCTCATGCTGTGGTGGACGGGCCCGGGGCGCACCGCGCTCGACAGGATCGCGCCCTTCTCGCTCTACCGCACGGTCACGGGCTCCGCCTTCCTGTTCGTGGTGCTCGAGTTCCTGGGCGCCGGACTGGACCTCAACGACCGCGCCTTCGGCGGCTTCCGCCGCCGCGCGGGCGCCTATGCCCACCACCGCATCGGCGCGATCCAGCGCCACATGGTGCGGGGCGCCGGGCTCGGGCGTGCGATGGCGCTTGCGGGCCACGGCTTCCCCGATCCGGCGCTGGTGCCCGTGGTAGCCGCGCTCGACGGCGTGCCCGGCTGGGAGATCAAGCTCTCCGGCTTCGTCGAGCGCTGGGTGAGCCGCTCCGAGGATCTGCTCCGGACCCGTGCGGCCGGCCTAAACGCGGCGCTCCTGATCGTCGTCACCGTGGCCGTCGCCGCGGGCATCGACGCCATGTTTTCGATCCTGCAGCAGGCCGGCCGGGCCTGAGGCTCCAGAGCCCGCGACGCAAGAAAGGACACGCCCATGAGACCGCCAAGCATCGCTTCCCGCTCCGCAGATCCTCCGGGTTCTACGGACCCTTCGGACCCCTCGGGCTCTTCCGCCCGGCGGACGGGTCTGTTCCGGCCGAGATCCCGGCGCTGGCGCCGCGGCTTCAGCCTGTTCGGCGTGCTGCTCGGGTTGGGACTGGCCGCCGTGGTCATCGTGGGCGCCGTCGGCACCTACAATGCGGCCCGCGAGGCCGCCAACCGGTCTGCGGCACTCACGCTGCTGAGCCAGCTGCGTGCCAACGTCGAGGCGGCCTTCGCCGGCGCGCCGAGCTACGGTGCCGACGCCGACCTCGTGCCGGCCATCGACCGGCGCGGCGGCATCCCCGGCGGTGCGCGGGTGGTGGTGAGCAACAGGCCCGCCATCCGCCATCCCTTCGGCGGCGCAGTCACCGTAACCGGCGGTCCGGGCGGTGCGACCAACCGCTTCCGCATCGTCTTCGAGGATGTGGACGACGCGATCTGTGCGGCGCTCGGAGACGCCTTCGCCGGGCGCAGCCGCGCCCGCGCGGGCCTGGTCGACATGGTCGTCAACGGCACGACCCTGGCTTCGCCGGTGACCAACGCGCAGGTCACGACCAACTGCGACGACGGCGACGCCGCCAACGATATCGGGTTCACATTCGGATGACGACCTCAGGCCGAAGACCCTCGGACCGGGGTCCGCTTCGGACAAGCGCGCTTGGAGCGATGCTGACGTGCACGGCGCGGAAGCACCGGCGTGGTGCAGGCGCGGTGCTGGGCGCCCTCCTGCTGGCGGCGCTCTCAGGCGCGGCGCTTGCCATACACTACGAGGCGCGCGAGAGGGAGCGCGGGCTGGCGTTCGACCGGGCCGCGGGCCAGGTGTTCGCGGCCTGGGTGATGGCCGCACATCGCGCGACCCAGGCGCATGCGGACGCCTTCGAGACCGCGCTCGACGGCACTGCGGGTATCCTGCTCACCGTCGCACGGTTGAAGACGCTGGGCACGGTTCCGCCCGGACTGCCGGAGCGGCCGGGACGCCATGCCTCGATGACGCTGGGTGCGATCCCGGACGGCAGTGCGCAGGGAATACCGATGGCGTTCGGCGTGCTGGAGCCCGGCGCGGCGCGCGCATCTGCGCTTCGTGTCGGTGCGCTCCAGGCGGGGCTCGCAGCGGTCGCACCCGGCGGGGGCACGCTCATGGAACGCCACCGGCCCGCGATCGAGGCGGTGCTGGGCCGTGCTCTCGCGACAGACACGCTCTACGTCACGGCGGACCGCGGCATCCGCTACCGCGAGCGCGCCCTTCATCGCCGTACCCAGCCCGGCCGCCCCTGGCTTAACCGCATGGAGACGGCGCTCGATATGGCGCCGCCGGGGGCCACGGACCCGGCGGATCCGGCGAGGCGCGACCTCCTGGGCGCGTCCGCGGTGAGCGCGGAAGAAGCGGCGGTCGATACCGATATCTCGGTGGGCGGCACCGCCACCGTCGGCGGCGGCGCCGAGGCGGCGAACATAACGACGGACACGGTCGAGGCGGGCGGCCTGCAGACCCCCGCACTCGGCGTGACTGCCGATCTCGTAGTGGGGGTCGCGGTTACCGGGCCGCTGGTGGCCGGCACGGCAACCATCGCGGCGCGGATCGAGGCGGACGCGCTTCAAACGGCAGGCGCGCTCGACGCGGCCGCCTTGTCGGCCGCCGGCACCGCCACCATCGACGGAACCGCGGCGGCCCGGGAGTTCGCGGGCGAGCGCCTGGAGATCTCGGGCACGCTCGGCGGCAACACCACGGCGGCGGGCGGGGTCTACGGGCCGGACGCGTACATCGCAGGGCTGCTCACCGTCGGCACTTGCAAAGGCTGCGAGGGCGAATGAGCGCACGGGCGACAGGTCTCGGCCAGCGGCGGCGGTGCCAGGTGCCGATCCGGGGACGGAGCCCGCGGCTCGGTCGCAGACTGAATGCGAGGCTGCGCTATGCGCTGAGCGTCTTCGGGGCGCTGCTGGCGCTGGGCCTCGTGGGCCTGATGGTGCTGGGTGCCGTCGCCTTCTTCGAGAGCAAGGCGCTGGAGCGGAGGGGGAGCCTCGCGGCGGTGCAGCTAGCGGTCCTCGCCGATGCCGCTTCCGCCTACGTCCACAGCCGCTTTCCGGCCCTGCTCGCGCAGGCGCAAGGCGGGCCGTTCGAGCTCACGCTGGCGACGCTGAAGGCGGACGGCGCGCTGACAGGCGAATTCTCCGAGACGGACGCGCTGGGCCGCGGCTACCGGGTGCTGGTGCTGGCCGCAGGCACGGACGCCTTCGACATGCTGGCGACCGAGACCGTGGCGGCCGGAGACACGGTGCGCCCCGTGGCGGCGCTGCTGGAGGGCACCGGTCCAAGGATCGGGCTTGCCGGACCATCGAGACTGTCGGGTCCGACGGTCGATACCGATCTATCCGCCTTCAGGGCCGCCTTCGCGGGCGCGCCCGCCGAGGGGGCACTCGGGGCGCTGCGGCGCTTCGACCACGGCAGCGTCTTCGGCGACGCGCTCTACCGGGTCGAGATTCCCGGCTTCGCCGATGCCAACCGGATGGAAGCCGATCTCGACATGTCCGGCCATGCCATCGAGCGGGCGGGGCGGATCGAGGCCGCGAGCCTAGAAGTGGAGGCCGATGTCGAGGCGGGCGGCGACCTCGCCGTGAGCGGCGACCTTGTGGTGGGACGCGCTGTTCGTGCCGCCGGCACCGTGCAGGCCGGCACCGGCGTGACGGCAGGGATGGCGCGCATCCAGGGCGCCGTCACCAGCGGAAGCATGACCGTCACGGGCGCGGTGCGAGCCGCGTCGCTCGATGCGGCGGGGCTCGTCCGGGGCGGCTCGATCGGCGCCGCGGGCGCAGTGGCGGCCGGCAGCGCCCAGCTCGGTGGACTCGACGCCGCCACGGTCACGGCGCGCTCCATGACGGCGTCCTCCGTGTCGGCCGCCTCGGTCGCGGCCGCGCGCGTGCAGACGGGCTCCAGTCTCAGCGCGACGAACGCGGGGTTCTCCCGCTTGGTCGTCGGCCGCTGCCAGGGATGCCGGTGATGCGGTCGCCAACGCCGCCCGTTCGTCATGCGAGGGCTGCATGGTGGTGCAGGATCGCGGGGCTCGCACTGACGCTCGTGCTGGGTGCTGTGCCGGCAATGCCCGTCGTTCCGCAGGACGCGGACCGCACCGGTGAGGCCTGGAACATGGCACGAGCCTTCACCGAGATGGAGCGCCTGCGCGCGGAAATCCGGCTCCTGAGCGGGCTCGCGGGCGCGCAGGCCGCGCTGCTCGCTCTCAACCGAGAACGGGCCGCCGGTGGCGCCGGACCGGCGGTGCTCGATGCGCGCCTCTGCGCCGATCCGGCGCTCGCGCTCTGGTGCCGCGTTCTCGTGGAAACCTTCGGCGAGAGCGCGGCGCCTGGATTCGACGACGCCGAGAAGGAGGCGGGGCGATGACGCAGGCGGTTCTGGCGGGCGCGGTGCTCGTGGCCATGGCAGCGCTGGCCGTTCACGACGCGCGCCGGGCCATGGTCGACCCGCGAGCTGTGCTGGTGCTGCTCGGCGCCGCAGCCGCTTGGCGCTTCGCCGGAACTGACGACGGAGACAGCGGCACGTGGTTCCGGCTCGCGGACGGCGTGGTGGGAGCCGCCCTCGGAGTCGCTTGCGTCATGGTGCCCATCGGGGCGGCGCAGCTGTTGGGCCGGCGCTGGCCGCTCTATCCAGGCGATGCCATGCTGCTCGGCGCCTTCGGTTTCCTGCTCGGCGTGCCGGGGCTTGCCTGGACCATGCTGTTGGGCTCGGGTCTCGCGCTCATCTACCGCTTCTGGTTGCAGCGCCGCCGGGGCCGGCCCTTCCGCAAGGGCCTAGTGCCGCTGGGTCCCGGGATGTGCGCCGCCGCTGCCGTGGTGTTCGTGTGTACGAGTCTGGGGGTGGCGTTCGCAGCGGAGTCGGCCGCGCAGGCCGCGGACGCCGGCCCCCATCCGATCAGGGTCGCACCTCTGCCACCCGGCGTCGAAGCGGGCGATATGCCCTCTCTTCCCGCGACGGAGCTGGTCCCCGCTCCAGCGGCGCTTCCTTCGGGACTCGCGGCGCGCGAGGTATCGCTGACGATGGAGGAGAAGCTCCCCTTCCCGACGCTCGTGCGGCGGGTGGCGGCCGCCTCCGGCGTAGAGATGAGCATCGAGGAACGGCCGTCCCGCATCGCGGGCGGCGCGCTGGCCCTGCCCGATCCGCCGATGCTGCGGCTGAGCTGGAACGGCCCTCTCCGAGGCCTGCTCGACCGGGTGGCGCGCCTGAGCGGCTACGACTGGGCGTGGGAGACACTCGTGCCGGGGATTCTCGTGCCGAATGGCGGCGTCGCATTCCACCGCTTCTGGGATATCGCGCAGCGGGCACCGGAAACAGCGGAAGCGGCAGAGGACGCAGCCGGGACCTCCGTCGAACACCGCAACGGCGGCGGGCGCTGGGATGTCGATCCCGCCGCGCACAAGACCCTGCGCGGGGTGCTGGAGGCCTGGGCTGTCCGAGCCGGCTGGACGTTGGTCTGGAACGCAGATCGGGACTATGTCCTCGGCGCCGCCGCCGTCTTCGAGGGGAGCTTCCTGGAGGCAGCGGACCTGTTTCTGAGCGGGCCCGCGACGCGGCAGGCGCTGGACGCGCGGGCTTATCCGGCGAACCGCCACCTGGTGGTGGACGATGCCGGCGGAGCGGGCTGGTGAGGGCCGTCCTCGCCGCGCTGCTGGCGTTGTCGCTCGCCGGGTGCGCGCAATGGTTGGCAGCGCCGACGGCGACGCCTGTTTCGCAGACCGTATCCGATACCGCGGAGCTGCGCTTGGTGGAGGCGGCGGAGCGGGCCGGGCGTGCGCTGGCCAGGCTAGCCCGGACGCTGCCCGCTCGCGATGCGGCCGGGGCGATGCCGGCGCTCGGCACCGTGCCGCCGGCGCTGCGGCAGCCGGTGACGCTCGACTGGACGGGACCGGTGGAAACGCTCGCAGCAACCCTCGCGCGCCGCGCAGGCTACCGCTTCCTCGAAGCCGGCCGGCCGCCGGCCCGGCCCGTCATCGTCGCGGTCGAAGCGGAGGCGCAGCCGCTGATCGCGGTGCTGCGCGACGCGGCGATCAGGGCGGGCGATACCGCTACGCTCACCGTCGACGCGCCGGCTGAATCCGTGGTCCTCGACTGGACCGCGCACTCGCATGCCAAGGTGGACAAGTGATGCGGTGGTTCGCCCGATCGGCCGTTCTTGCCGTCATGGCGCTGGCATGCGCGGCGCTTGCCGCCTTTCCCGTGCCGGCCTGGCATGCGGGCGACGAGCCGCCGGATCTTGCTGCGCTGCAGGCGATGCAGCCGGCACCGGGGCAGGGCGCGCCCTTCGCCGCGGAGAAGCGCACAGACGCGATGCGTCTCGCCGCGCTGGGCTTCGGCGCCCGCGCCGGGCTCGCGCGTCGGGGCTGGGAGATCGTCGCCATGCTCGAGCGACATGCCGAAACGCTCGACGCGATCTACCGCTTCGCACCGCTGATGCTGACTGAAGCGGGGTTCACCGTGCTGCCGCCCGTCCTCGCCGAGACCCGCCGCGCCTTCCGGCTCGAGCGGTCGGGAAGGCAGGCCGCACGCGCGGACCGGATATTGAGGATCGTCGAGCCCGCCCGGCTGGTGAGCGCAGCTCCGGATTGGCGCGACTGGCTCGGCCGCTCCTGGCCTGAGCCCGTGCCGCCAGCGGGAGTGCTGTTCCCGCGCGACGGCGAGGAGCGCGCCCGGTGGCGGCGCCTGCTCGCCGAGGGCTGGGCTGAAGGCCGTGAGCTCGCCGACGACATCTTCGCGGCCGATCTCGACCGGCTCAACCGCGTCTTCGAGGGCGCGGTGCTCTGGCACCGGCTGCATCGCGCAGGCATGGTGAGCGCGCCCCGCGTCGCGATCATGGAGTCTGGCGTCTCGGGCCACGAGCGGATGATGCGTCTGCGCGCGGCATCGGCCGGCATCGCGGACGGCGCACGCTTCGAGCTCGACGCCGTGCGCTGGACAGGGGAACTCCCTGGTACGGGGAAACTCCCTGGTACGCCGCCGGCGGAGGGCGGGCGATGACGGGCCCCGTCCCGGAGCGCTGGCAGGAGGCTGTGCACGCCTTTCCCGCTGAATGCCTGGACCGGTTCCTGCTCTGGGCCGCGGACCGAGGCGCCTCCGACATCGCCTTCCAGACTGGATCCCCGGCCTTCGTCGAGATCGACGGCAGTCTCGCGCAAGCCACCGACGCCCGCCTCGACGGGCCGGTAATGGGTCGGCTCTGCGAGCGCCTCCATGATGCGACAGCTGAGGGAATCCTGCGCTCGGGCCGAGCCATCGACTGCTCCCACGCGGTCAGGCGCGGTCGGGGCGAGCAGCAGCGCTTCCGCTGCAACCTCGCCCCGGTCCAGGGCGAGGCCGGGTTCGCGGTCAACATCACGCTCCGCGTCCTGCCGGGCAGGCCGCCCGGCTTCGACGAGCTGGGTATCGAAGACGAGATCGTCCGGGCGTGGGACCTTTGCAAGGGGCTGGTGCTGGTCACCGGCGTGCCGGGCTCCGGCAAGTCTACCCTGCTCGCCGCCGGCACCAGGCGGCTGCTCGAGCGGGGTGCAGGCCGCATCCAGTCCTACGAGGCGCCTATCGAATACGTCTTCGACGGCATCGCCGCCGAGGGCGCACTGATGTCGTCCGCCGAGATTCCGCGTCACTTTCCGAGCTTCGCAGACGGGCTGCGGTCGAGCCTGCGGCGCCGGCCCACGGCGGTCGTGGTGGGCGAGGCGCGCGACCGCGAGACCGTCGAGGCGGTGGTGCGGGCGGCGGACTACGGCATCGCGGTGTTCTCGACAACTCACACCATCGGGGTCGCCGCCACGGTGCGCCGCATGCTGGCCGAGTTCCCGGCGGACGAGCGCGCGGAGAGAGGCGCGGCGCTCATCGACGCCATGACGATGGTGGTGACGCAGGTGCTGCTGCCCAACCCGGCTGGAGGACGCACCGCGCTTCGCGAATGGCTGGTGTTCGATGCGGTCCTCAAGGCCGCGCTGCTGGAATGCCCGCAGGCATCGTGGCCGGCGCGGATCGGCGCGGCGCTGGCGGCGACCGGCAACGACCTCGCGGCCGCCGCCGACCGCGCCCTGCACCAGCAGCGGATCGGCGAGGACAGCCACCGGCGCATTCTCGTCGGCAGCGAAGGGAGCGATCCATGAAAAGGGGGGAATACAGTGAACCAGGCGGAGGAATCAGGGAGTTCTCCCGTGCCGTGGCGCGACACCATGCGTCCGGTGCGCTTCTACGCCTTGGACGCCCGCCTGCTGATTCTGGCGGCGCCGTGGCTCTTCTTTCCCACCTGGTGGACGACGGCCGCTGTGGTGGCGGCGATGCTCGCCTGCCGGGCGGCGGAGGCGCGGGGCTATCGCCTGCCTGCGGCGGTGAGGGCGCTCAGGGCGCGGGCGGCCGGCAGGCGCCGGGCGCTCCGCGCCGCGCGCGAGCGGCGGTTTGTGGATTTTGGGTGACGGGCGCAATTCTGGTGTTGGCGCTGGCACTGAATGCGGCCGGCGCCTCCGCCGGGTTCCGCTATGTGGCACCTGAGACGCCACTTGAGGTGGCACCTGAGGTGCCGTCTGTAGTCAAGCAAGCCCCGCCGGAGCCAGTTGCGAGAGGTCCGGTCCCGATACCGGCCGGGCCGCGAGGCGCAGACCCCGGCGGTGCTTCCGCCGATCCCGGGCAAGCGGTCCCGGGTCCAAGGATCCACGGCACGAGTGTCTCCGACCCGAGTGTCTGGCGTGTGCACGAGGGCGAGATGCTCCGCGCCGCGCTCGCGCGCTGGGGCGCGCGGGCTGGCGTGGATGTGCTGTTCCTGACCGATCGGCACTACCGGCTGGAGGCGGCAGCCGCCTTCGAGGGCAGGTTCATGGACTCTGTGAAGGCCTTGTTCCGGGGCCTCTCCCACCTGCCGCATCCGCCCGTCGCCGCGCGGGCAGAAGGGGCGGCATTGGTCGTAAGGCACCGGCTGCGCGAAAGCACGCAAGAGGAGGATCTTCGATGAAACGCTTGCTCATGGCCGCGCTCACGGCCGGGTTGGCTGCGCCCGGCACCTTGGCGATGCCGGAGGCGCGCGCCGGGGACGGGGCCGGGCTTTCGGATGAATCCGTGGTCACGGCGTTGCAGGCGGCGGGTGCGCAGGTGCTGGCGCTGGGTGCGCGGGGCGGCCTCGAGGGCTACTTCGTCACGCCCGCGCGGGGTTCGGGCTACAGCCTCTACGTCACGGGCGACGGTCACGCCGTCGCAGGCCTGCTCTACGCGCCCGACGGCACGGAGGTGACCGGGATTCAACTGGTCGCCGCACGCGGCTCCGGTGCGAGCGGGAATTGGGTTCCGGAGTGGGCGACCGATCCCAAACCCAATCCGGCGGCGGTCGCCCATGCCATGGAGGATGGCGCAGACGCATCGATCCTGCAGGCGGCCCAGCAGGCGCGCCTGTTCGAGCGCTCCGTCGCCGCCTTCGGTTTCACCCTTGGCGAGACGGGGCCGCTCACGGTGCTGTTCGGCGATGCCGCGTGCCGCTGGTCGCGCGCGGCGGCGGCGAAGCTCGGGACGGAAGCGTTGGCGGGCAGGCTGCGGCTCCGCGTGGTGCCGGTTGGCGTCCTCGGAGCAGGCGCCGCGCAGGGCGCCGCCGCTATCGCCGCGAGCCCGGAACCGGCACGGGCCTGGTTCGAGGGCTCCGCCAGCGCGGCGGACCGGCAGGGTGCCGCGCGCATCGCACGGAACAACGCTCTGCTCGACGCCTGGGGCGCGGACGCGGTGCCGCTGATCGTCTGGCGCTCAGGCGACGGCACGGTGCGGAGCAGTATCGGCGACATCGACGACGTGCCCGGCTGGCTCCAGGACAGCCTCAGGCTGGAAGACACTCGTGCCGGAGAGACTCGTGCCGGAGAGACTCGTGCCCGAGACCCTCAGGGTGGGAGACACCCGCGCCGGTCAGCCTCCGCGTGGGACCCCCTCGGGATGGAAGACACTCGTGCCGGGGCCGGGCCTTGAGTAGCCGCCTGCAGGCCGTGCGGGCGGCGGCCCGACGGTTCGCCTTCCACCGCGACCAGCACCACGGCTGGCGCCGCGCCGCCGCCTGGCTGCTCGCCTGCAACGTGCTCACTGCCGTGGCCTTCGCCGGCTACGTCCACTTCCACTCCACGGTCTACATCGCAGTCGCCGCGACACCGGACGGCAGGCTGGTGCCGCTCACGCCGCTCGACGAGCCGATCATGTCGGATGCGGCGCTCAGGAACTGGACCGTCTCTGCGGTTACCGAGGCCTTCACCCTCGGCCACCACGACTGGCGGCTCAGGCTCGCCCGCATCCGCGAGTACTTTACCGACTCCGGCTACGAGTCCTTCCTCAAGGGCCTCGACGAGAGCCTGTTCCTCGACCGGCTCCGCGACAACCTTCAAGTCGCCTCGGCGGTGGCGCAGGGCGCGCCGGTGATCGTCGACACGCGCTTCTTCGAGGGCCGCGTGGGCTGGGCCATCGAGTTCCCCATCCTGGTCACCTTCTCGGCCGGCACCCGGCGCGTGAGCCAGGCGCTGGTGGCACAGGTGCTGGTGATGCGGGTGCCGCTCGACGAACGCCCCGCAGGCATCGCCATCGAGCAGCTCATCGCCGGCAAGGGAGCCTCGGCCCAGGGACCCTCGAGCCGGAGTGCGGCATGAGGCGGATTGCAGACATCGTTATGGCCTGGGCGGCGGCACTGCTAGTCCCGCTGTGCGCCGCCGCACACGAGACTGCGGCGCCGCTGGAATTGGAGATCGACGTCTGGTCCGCCCATGCGCTCGCGGACGAGGACGCGGCGCGCCAGGGCCGCGCGGCGCTGCCCTTCACGCCAGAGCAGATCGAGGCGCTGGGGCGCATCCTGCGCGAGACCCAGGAGGCAACGGCCCGCGGCGCCGGCGAGCCACCGAACGGTCGGGTGCGGCGCGTGCGGATCGACGGACCGGGCGGCGTGGCGATACCGGAGATCGCGCTCCGGCGCGGCTACGTCACCGCAATCTCTTTCGCGGATTCCACCGGCGCTCCCTGGCCCATCGAGGAAGCGCTGGTCGACAGCCGCTTTCTGCCGCCCGATGGGCCTGCGGAGGGTGGCGAGGGAGATCGCGCGTCTGGGAGACACCTTCTCTATCTGGCGCCGTCGGCCGCGTATCTCGCGGGCAACGCGGTGGTGAAGCTCACGGGGCTGGCCGATCCGGTGGTGCTGAACCTGCGCGGCACCGGCGCCGATGCAGACTTCCGGGTCGAGGTCAGGCTCGGGCTTCCGGGCCCCGACGCCGATCCGGGCGCGCTGGCGCAGCCGGTGGGCTTCCATGCCGGCGATCCGGTTCTGCTCGGCCTGCTCGGCGGCGTCGTGCCGCCCGGCGCCGAGCGGCTCGCGGTGGACGGCGGCTGGGCCGGAGACCGGGCCTGGCGCCGGCGCGGAGAGCTCCTGCTTCTCACCCGCGCACACCTGCTCTCCCCCGGCCCGCTTGCGGCCGAGCGGGGCCCCGACGGGCGCTGGGTCTACCGCCTCGCGGACACTCCGCTGGTGCTGGTGAGCGCCGACGGCCGCGAAAGGCGTGTCTCCTTCTCCCAGACCGGGAACGAACTGCTGTGGCCGGAGGACGACGATGAGAACTGAGTCCTTAACTTCACTTGCGCTGGCCGCGCTGCTCTGCGCGATCACCACCCAAGCGGCAGCCCAGGTCCCGGACAACAGAGGTGTGACCCTCGATCCCGAGGACAGGGTGCCCCCCTCCTACCGGGACACCCTGGACGCGTACGACCGCCAGCGCCTCGATGCGGCACGTGAAGCCGGCGATACATTCATGCCCGTTATCCAGGGACCGGGCGAGGAAGATGGTACCGAAGCCTCGCCCGAGGCGCCTGCCGCCGCGCCGGTTCCGCCTCGGGCGGTCTACGAGGGCTACCGGAGGCCCGAGGCGAGCCGTCCACGCAACGAACCTGGAGACCGGAGCGCGGGAGACCCAGGGTCCGAGAGTCTCCGGGCCGAGGGTCCGGGGCCCGAGGGTCTGGTGGGCGTGCTAATCGAGGCCTGGACCAGACCCCCGGAGATCGTGCACCTGCATTATCCCCAAGCAACCGCCCGCGGCCCCGGTTCGACATCGCCGGGAGACGAAGCAACGCTACCAGTGGCCCCGGAGCTGCGGGCGGCGGAGCTCATTATGCCACGGATCGCGGCCGGGCGGGGCTTGTACGCCCGCACCCTCTACTCAGTGAACTCCGACTATCCCGGCCCGGTGTTTCTGGAGCTGCTGGAGCCGCCGTTCGTGGGTGCGGTCGTCTCGGGCACGTTCGCCCGCGTGGACGAGCGCCTGGCGCTCCGCCTCTCCCGCCTAGAATACCGCAGCCGATCGGTGCCGGTCGACGCCTGGGCGGTCGGCCTCGACTGCGCCTGCTACGGCGTGCGCGGCGAGGTGGACTGGCACTGGTTCAGCCGCGTCCTGCTGCCGGCAGCCGCAAGCTTCGCCGAAGGGTTCCTCGCGGCCTTCTCGCGGCCCGAGGAGACCGTGATCGTGAACGGCGACATCTTGGGCCCGGGGGTCCGCTACGAGCGCCGCGCGGCCGAGACCGGGGATGCCGTCAATGCCGGCCTTGCCACGGCCGCGCGGGCCGCCGGCGACGTGCTGCTGGAGAGCGCGCCCGACGGGCCCACCGTGCGGATCCCCCGCGACACCGAGCTGGTGGTGGTGTTCGCCGCCCCGCCGGAGGAAGGCGCGGTGGCGAACCGGGAGATGGCCGATGAGTGAGTCGCAAGACCTCGGCCAAGCCATGATCTCGCTGGTACGCGATCTCGAACCCGGACTGCTGCTCCTGGTCTCGGCCCTCTGCTACGTGCTCGCGCTGGTCGCCTTCGCGCAGGGGCTGTTCAGGCTTTTCAAGACGTCGGAGGACAAGTTCCACGCACCGTCCGGCACCGGGACCGCGCTCTGCTTCCTGATCTGCATCGTGCTGGCGGCGCTCCCCTCCTGGATCGGGGCAGCCAGCGAGAGCCTGTTCGGCACCGCGACGCCCGCCGGCACCGCGAGCCTCGGCTACAGGGGATCGCCCCGGTCCGGCGGCCATCGCGCCGACTTCGACGCGCTGTTGGCAGCCGTGTTCGCGATCGTCGCCCTGGTCGGGCTCTTCGCCTTCATCCGAGGCGCCTTCGTGCTCCGTGCCGCGACCGACGCGCGTTCGGACGCCACCGTTGGGCGCGCCTTCGCCCACATGGCGGGCGGCGTCGCCGCTTGGCACCTGCCCGCCGTCATCGACGCCCTGCAGACCAGCCTCGGCATCGAGGTGCTGAGCATCCGCTGATGCCGGGCATCCGCTGAAAGGAGTCTTCGGGCATGAACACCATCGACCTCACGAAACGCATCGTGTGTAGTCTTCCAGGATTGAAGCGCTGCGGTCGAAGGGAGGCCGGTAGCGCCTCCTGCCCCTCCGGCATTCCCGCCCTTTCCGGTGCGGTGCTCGCGGCGCTGCTTACCTGGCTCTGGTCGGCGGGGACGTCATGGGCCGTGTCCCTCGGCGACATGGCGAAGGAGGCGGCGGGCGACCTGGAGACGGTTCCGAGCCTGCTCGCCATCGCCTTCTACATCATCGGCGCCGCCATCGTCGGGTTCGGGCTGCTCAAGCTCAAGCGCCACGTCGACCATCCCCAGCAGACCACCATCGGCTCAGGCCTCATCGCCATCCTGATTGGCGTCGCGCTGATCGCCGCTCCCGCCGTCATCAACGCGCTCGGCGACACCTTCGGGATCGACGGCGGCAGCCACACTGTGCTCAAGCCGAGGCTGTAGGGGCGCGCAAGCCATGCTCTCGCTCGCCACGGCCGTCGAGGACCTCCAGCGCCTCAGCTGGACGCTGCGAAGGAAACCGCTGGAGAGTTTCCTGGCGCCGCAGGCCGCCGTGCCGCTGGAGGACGCAGGTGCCCTGGTCTGCCGCGACGGCTCGCTGGTCTCGCTGATCGCCGTCTACGGCTCCCGCTCGATGATGGGCGATGAAGAGCTCGACCGCTTCGTCGCGCTTGCCTCGCGGCGGCTCAACACCGCCCTGTCCGCTCCCGGCCACGCGCTCCACGTCGTCTTCGAGCGCGCCCCCGATGAAGCGCCGGAAGTGGCGGAAGCAAACGCGGACGCCGCGCGCCGGCAGGCCGCGCGGCTGGGGCTCGACCTTGACGATCTCCTGTCGGAACGTGCGCAGAGACTCGCGCCCCTGATCGCGCCCGAGACCCTGGTCATGGCCTGCTGGACGCGGCCTGGCGTGCTGCCGCGCGAGCGGCTCGCGCATGGGCGCAAGGGGCTTCGCAAACGCCTCAAGGGCTGGCTGCCGGAGGCCGCAGAGGCGCAGTGCCCGCACCTCGCGCTCGACGGGCTCTGGCCCCGGCACGAGGCGCTGCTCGACAGTATCGACGCGGTTCTGGCCGAGACCGGGATCGAAGCGGGGGGGGGGCGCCCCCCGCCGCGCGGCCCCGCGGCCCCCCCCCCCCAAAAAAACAACCCCCCCCCCGCGCGCGGGGCGCCCCCCCCCCCCGGCGCCCCGCCC
>JAPPMY010000225.1:0-32389 GCA_028818855.1 Rhodospirillales bacterium | reverse complement strand
GGGCTCTGGCCCGGGCACGAGGCGCTGCTGTACAGTTTCTAGGCGGTTCTGGCGTAGACGGGGATGTAAGCGGGCCGCCTCGCAGCGTGAACGGGGGCGCGCGCGATCCGCCGAATGATCAACGGCAGCGCGTCGGCGGCAGCGGACTGGCGCCCCGTGACGGCGGCGAACGAGGCGCCGGCGCGGCATACGGAACCGCCCGAAGCGGGCGCTTTCCCGCCGCCGCTGGCGCCGCAGCTCCTGGTGCGCGAGCCGGAGAGGATAGGGTCGGGTATCCGCATCGGCGGGCGGCTCTACGGGGCGCTCGACATGGTGCTCGGGCCCCGGCAGTCGCGCCCCTTCGCCGAGCTCATGGCGGGGCTCTCGGCGGCGGGGCTGCCCTGCCGGGTCTCGATGTTGATCGAGAGCGGTGGCTTGCAACGCTTCGATGCCACGGTCTCCAGGGTGGCCGCGTCCTTCCTCGCCTTCTCGTCGTCGGACAGCCTGCACGTAAGGAACGCGCTCCGCGACGTGGCGGCGCTGGCGGCCGACGCCCACGCCATCGTGCGCCTCCGGCTCGGGCTGCTCACCTGGGTGCGCGCGGACGAGAACGAAGCGGCGCTCGTCGCCCGCCTGGGGCGCCTGCAGCAGGTCGCCGAAGGCTGGGGCGAGGCGGTGTTCACTCCGCTCACCGGGGATCCGCTGGAAAGCCTCGCCGCGTCGGTGCCGGGGTTCTGCTGCGGCGCGACCGCAGAGCCGGCGCTGGCGCCCCTCGCCGAGGCGCTCCGGCTCCTGCCCGTGAGCCGTCCGGCGCCGCCTGGCGGTGCAAGCGCGGAGGCCGGACACCTGTTTCGCTCGGCCGACGGCAAGCCGCTGCCGCTGGCCGGGTCCGGCGCTGGCGACTACGGCTTCGAGCTGATCTACGGCCTGCCCGGCCAGGGGAAGTCGGTGCTGATGAACGCGCTCGGACTGGCCTTCTGCCTGGAGCCGGGCCGCTCGCGCCTGCCGCTTGCCGCCGTCATCGACGTCGGTCCCTCCTCTTCGGGGCTGATTTCCCTGATCCGCGAGGCGCTGCCGCCGGCGCGCCGCCACGAGGCGGGCTGGTTCCCGCTCCGCATGACCGCCGCGCACGCCATCAACCCCTGCGACACCCAACTCGGCTGCCGGACCCCGCTGCCCGCCGAGCGCGCCTTCCTCGCGAACCTTTTGAGCCTGATGGTGACGCCTGCGGGGGCCGCAGGGACACCCGACGGCATGCGCGAGCTGATCGGCCCGGCGCTCACGAGCGCCTACGCGCTGCGCTCCGACAAGGAGCCAGGCGCCGAGCCCCATGCCTACAGCGAAGGCCGCGATCCGCAAGTGGATGCGGCGATCGAGGCCGCCGGGCTCCGCCTACCGGATCGCGCTCTCTGGTGGGAGGCGGTGGATGCGCTGTTCGAGGCGGGCGAGGCGGACGCCGCGGCGCGGGCGCAGCGCTACGCCGTGCCGACCCTCGGCGACCTGCTGGCCTCGGTGCGCGAGCCCGCCGTCCAAGGACTGGTGGGCGATACGCGCTATGGGGCGGGCGGGGAGACGGTAACCCAGGCCTTCATCCGCATCCTGACCGCCCTTTCCGGCGATTGGCCGGTGATGTTCGCGCCCACCGCCTTCGACGTCGGCGGCGCCAGGCTCGCCGCGATTGACCTCGCCGAGGTGGCGCCTCAGGGCTCGGCGGAGGCCGCCCGGCAGAGTGCCGCCTTCTACCTGCTTGCCCGACACGCACTGACGCGCCACTGGTGGATCGCGGACGACGGGCTGGCGTCCATCCCCGAGCCCTACCGGGAATGGCACTCATCCCGGCTTCGCGACATCCGCGAAGCCCCGAAGCGGCTCTGCTACGACGAGTTCCACCGCACCGCAGGCGCACCTGCCGTTCGCGCCCAGGTCGAGCGCGACGTGCGCGAGGCCCGCAAGCTCCGGGTAAGGCTCGCACTCGCATCGCAGCGCCTCGACGACTTCGGGGGCGCGCTCGCCGAGCTCGCCAACCGCTACTGGATCCTGGGTTCGGGAGGCAAGGCGCGCGAGGCCGACATCCTGGCCTCCCTATTCGCTCTCAACGAGACGCTCGCCGAGACCGTGCGCTACCGGCTGACGGGCCCCGGCCGGGACGGCGCGCCGGCACTGCTGATCTCGTCCGGCACCGGCGACCGCTTCGAGCGGCTCGTCGTCAACACGCCGGGCCCCGTCGAGCTCTGGGCGCTTACCACCAGTCCGGTGGACGTGGCCCTCAGGAACCGCGTCGGCGTGCTGCTTCCGCCCGCGAACGCCAGGGCGGCGCTGGCGCGCGCCTTTCCCGCCGGCACGGCGCGGGAGCGCATCGAGACCGAGCTTGTCCGCGCGGATACGGGGAACGCCGGGCGCGCGGCGTCCGAGGCCGTCGTGCTCGACCGCCTCGCCGGTGAGATCGTGCGCCGGGCGATGAACGGAACGTCCGATCCAACCCCGCCGGCCCCCGAGGGGCCGGCCTGAACCACGCAAGGAGGTACGGGATGCTGCACATCAACAGGGTGACGCTGCTGGGACACGCGGGGCGCGATCCCGAGATTCGTGCGCTGAAGGGCGGCGACAGGGTCGCAAACTTCAGCCTCGCTACCACCAGGCGCTGGAAGGGCCAGGACGGCCAGCCCGGCGAATCCACCGAGTGGCACCGCATCGTCGTCTACGGCGGCGCGGTCGACGCAGTGGAGACGCTGGTCCGCAAGGGAGCCGCACTGGTGGTCGAGGGGCGGCTCGCCACCCGCGAATACCGGGACAGGAAGGGGATCGGGCGCAGCGTCACCGAGATCGTGGTCGCCGGTGCCCAGGGCATGGTGAACGTGTTGTCGCCAAAGGTAGCGGAGGCTACCGGAGCGGAGACTGACGCAGCAGAGGCCGAAACCGACGGTGCGTCGGAGGGTGCCGTTGCGGGGGAGGCCGAATATCTGGGCGGGGAGGAATCCCCGTGACGGTGCGGCGCATGCCGGTTGCGGCGCTGGCACTGGCGTCGGCGCTCCTCCTGTGCGCGGTGCCTGCGGCGGCGCAGACTCCCGCAGTGCCGCCTCCGGCGGCAGTCAAGGCGAGTGCAGCCACTGCCGGGCACACCGGGCATGGACAGGCTTCCGCCTGCGATCCCCGGGTGCGGCAGGCGCTGGCCGAAAGTGCGCAGGCCGGCGTCGAGGCGGAACTGGCCATCATCCGCGATCCCGACCATGGCATCCGTAACCCGGACTCCATCTTCGACTTCTCCTGCATATGGGACCTGTTCGACTACAGCAGCTTCGACATCCAGTTCGACCCGGCAGGCGTCCTCGAGGAGATCCTGGATCTGGCGCGCCGGCGCCTCTGCGCCGCAGGCCGCGACGCCTACCGCCGCTATCTCGGGCGCGCGCTCGACCCCGTGCTCTACACCGCTCCACTGCCGCGCCTTCCGGGCCTCACAAGCCTCACAGGCTTCGGAGGCCTCGACGGAACCCGGCGCAACGTGCTCGACGATGTGGGCACAGACGATGCCGAGAGGTTCCGCAGCGTCGTCGGGGGCGCCCGATGAAGGCGAAACTCTGCCGAGCCTCGGTGTCTGGCATGCCGGTGGCTGTCGTGGGGATCGCCGCCACGTTGCTGACGACGCTCCTGTCGCCAGCCCAGGCGCACGCCCACGCCTGCGACCGCACCGACAACGACCGCCGCGAGGCGTCGCGGGTGATCCGCGATCTCACCGGCGAGATTGACGACATGGAGCGCGCCATTATCGAGGCGCTCAGGCTCCAGACCGGGCAGCTCTCGGGCTATATCGCCCAAAGCGCGCGGGCGGTGAGCGGCGCGCTCGATTCCCAGACCCGCCTGCAGGCCCAGATCGAGCGCGAGGCCGCCGAGACCGAGGCGATGAGGGCGCGGCGGCCGAGCGAAAGCGCCTGCAACACGATCACCGGGCTCGCGGGGCTCGCGGCGAGCGGCGAAGCCAGCGCCATCGCCCACGCCCGGGCCTCCGCCATCGAGAGCGGGCGCATCACGGGCGATCGCGCGGTGGTGGACCGGCCCGGTGCCGCAGCAGGCGATGCCGCCCGCTTCGCGGTCATCGCGCAGAACTACTGCAACGCCGCGCGCGCCGGCGAGGACACGCGTGCCGGTGACCCGGCGCTCTCCGGCAGGAGTGTCCCCGGCACGAGTGTCTGCCGGGGCGAGGACGCGCTGCACGGCGCCGATCTCAGGGCCGGCACCCTCTTCGACCAGCGCACCTTCGCAAGCGAGGCGGAACTCCGCGCAGCCGTGGAGCTCTCGCGCAACCTCGCCGCGCCGGTGGTGCACGACCCGCCGGCACTGGCCTCGGCCGATACCGACCGCGAGCGCAGGCGCGTGCTTCTCGCCCGCGCGGCCAACGCAAGATCGGCGCTGGCGGCGGACTACCTGTCGCAGTCACGCGCGCTCAGGGTGCCTGGCGCGGCGCTGGGAGACTGGGCCGCAGCCCTCCGGCAGGGCCCTGGGCGCGATCCCGATAACCCCGTCAGCCGCTACGAGCTTCTGGAGCTGCTGGCGAGCGGCCGCTTCGAGGAACCGGACTGGTTCGTCGGTCTCCAGGCCATGTCAGCGGAGAACCTGCTGCGCGAGCTGGTGACGCTCCAGGCAGTCTCGCTGATGCTCGACTGGCAGCGCTACCGCACTGACGAGCGGCGCGGCGCCATCGACGCGGCGTCCCTCGCGCTGGCCGTGGAGGAGATGCGCCGCCTTCCTGGCCTCGCCAACCCGCTCGCCGGCGCCAACTGAGGCCATGGGCCTTTTCCGCTTCCTGTTCGCCCCCCAGCTCGGCCGTCCGTTGCTGGATGCGCTGCATGCGGCAGCGGTGCTGAGCCGACTGGCGGACATTACCTGGCGGTCGGGACGGCAATCCTCGGGGACGGACGCGGAAAACCGCGGCACGGCTGCCGTGCGCGGTGGACCGACACGCCCGCGACGCGCAGGACCGCTCTGCCGGTCCGGCCTCCCCTGGCTGGTCGTGCTCGTTGCCGTCGCGGGTCTGGGGATCGCCGTGATCCCGCCGCCGGAGTCCGCGCTGGGCCAGGCCATCGACCGCGGCCTCTTCGCCGACGCGGACGTTGCGACCCGGGACGCGCTGGCGTTTCTCGGAGGACTCGGGCGCGATCGCCCGTCGGCCATCGGCAACATGCTGTTCGCCTTCAACGCGGGCGTACTGGTGCTGGCCGGGTTCCTCCTGGTCTGGCATGCCGCCGCCGGCACCGTGGACACGGCGCGGCAGGGGCGCTTCGGCTTCGGCGCCTGGGCGATCGTTCGCATCGTCGCCGCCATCGCGCTCATGGCGCCGCTTCCGGGCGGCATGAACGGGGCGCAGCATGCGGTCGTGGGATTGGCTCATCTCGGCGGCGACTTCGCCAACGCCGTCTGGAAGCCCTTCTCGGAGGAGGCGCTCGCCGAGAGCAGGCCCATCGTGCCCCGTCCCCGCGAGGCGCTCTGGCGCGCCGCCATCTCCCGCACCCTCATCGCCGAGACCTGCGCCCATGCCGCCAACGGCAGCGCCGCGCTCGCGGGCGACGACCCTTACGTCGAGATCGACGAAGACCGCGACGATGGCACCCTCACGCTCGCCTACGACGGCGAAGGGCGCGGCATGCCGGAGGGCATGTGCGGCGCGATCCGCTTCGCAGGCCTCGATGCCGACGGGGCGCCCCAGATCGCGGCGGAGGGTCACCGCAGGGCACTGACGAGCCTGCTGCCCGCGATCCGTGCCACTGCCTCCGGCCTTGCCGCACACTACGTCCCCGGCACCCCCGTCTACGGCCGTCCGCTGCCGGATATCGACGCCCTGCTGGCCCGCCAGGACCTGGCCGGCACGTACGCCCGCGTGCTCGACGAGGCGCTGATGCGGGCTGCGACCGAGGAGCACGAGACGCTCGCCCGGGTGGTGGCCGAGGATGCGCGCGAAGCGAGCTGGATGGCTGCCGCTTCCTTCTTCAACACCATCGCGCGCCAAGCCGGCCTGTTTCAGGCCGCAGCCCACAACGTCCCCGCCGTGGAGCTGCCGACGCCCAGCCTCGACGAGTGGTCGCCGGCGGCAGACGCGGCGGTGAAGGGGCTCGCGGTCAAGCTCGCGCGGTCGCGGAGTTACCACCCGATGCTGCTGTCGGCCGCCACCGCGGGCGCTGGCGCCCTGCCGGTGCCGAAGGCGGAGGGCGGCATGGTATCGGGCCTGCTGGAGTTCATCGACCTCGACAGCGTGATCGTGGCCGATAGCGGCAACCCCATCGCCGACCTCGCGGCGCTGGGCCACGGCCTGCTCAATGCCGCGCTCGCCGCGACCGCCGCGCTCATGGGTGCCGCCACCGGCTCGGGGCTGCTCGAATCTATTCCCTTCATCGGCAAGGGGCTCGACGTGTTCGAATCCGCCTGGCAGGTCTCCGACGCCTTGGTCTCGACCCTGCTCGGGCTGCTCATCATTGCAGGCGCGGTGCTGGCCTACGTGCTGCCGGCGCTCCCCTTTATCCGCTTCCTGTTCGGCATCCTCGGCTGGATCCTGAACGTCGCCGTCGCCGTGCTGGCCGTAACCGTGTTCGCCGCAGCCCACGTCACCCGCGAGGACGGCAGCCGGCTCACCGTCCAGGCCACCCGCCAGGGCTGGCTCTTCCTGCCCGCGATCGTGCTTCGCCCCGCGCTGATGCTGCTGGGCCTCATCCTCGGCTACTTCGCGTTCCTCGGGGTCGCCGGACTGTTCAATCAGGTGTGGCTGCCGCAGATGCGCGACGCGGGTGCCTCGGGCGGACTCGGCCCGGTCGGCTTCCTCGCCATGCTCGCGCTCTACGTGATCGTAACCTACGGGCTGGTCAACGCTTCCTTCAAGCTGATCGACCTGCTGCCGTCCGCCGTTCTCGACTGGATCGGCGGGCGCGCCGGCGCCGGAGACGATTCCAGCGAGCGGACCGGCGGAGCGGCAGTCGCAGGCATATCCCGGGTCGGTGCGCTTCGTATAGGCGCCCGCGCCCGCGGTGGCCGCGCGTCGGGCAGTTGAGCGGGCGGCAATGCACTCCATGAAAGGCGAAGGAGGGAAGACGCCATGAGACCCATCGAGGCGGGAGCCGGCGCTTTCCTGCTGGTTACCGGGTGCGGCTGGGCGGCATGGGTCTCCACCGGTATCCGCCCGATCGGTATCTGCATCGCCGTTCTCGGCCTCGCCGTCGCGGCGTCGTTCGCGGCCTACATGGCGACCGACCGCAAGGAGGAGGGGCTCTGGCTCCGGCTCGGGCTCTATAGCGGCAGCCTCGCGGTCTCGCTGGCCTCGCTCTGGACCGCCGTCCTGCGGCCTCTGTCGGATACCTCCTCGCTCGGAGCCGCCAAGGACTGGCTCCAGGAACTGGACGGGCTCGCGCTGGTCATGCTGGTGGTGTCCGTGCCGGCAACGGGACTGCTCGCCGTGGTCTGGTTCGAGGCTGCGGTCTACGCCTTCAAGCATCTGGGCGAGGGGGATCGCCGGCGCCGCGCCGGTTCCGACCTTCACGGGAAGGCGAACCTTCTCGGGCCGCGCTACCTCCGTCGCCTTTCCCGACGGCAAGGCATACTGCTCGGACAGTGGGGCGCGCGGCGGAACGTGCCCCTGATCGGCTGGTCCCTGGAAGGCTCCGCCATCACCGTAGCCCCGCCCCGCGCCGGAAAGGGCGCCCTCATCGCCCTCAACCTGCTCTCGCCCGATTACCGCGGGTTCGATGGATCGACCGTGACGATCGATCCGCGCGGCGAGCTCTGGTGCATCGCGGCGCGCCGCCGTAGGGAGATGGGCCGGCGCGTGCTGCTCATGGACCCCTTCGGCGTCGTGGCCAGGCAAAGGGAGGATTTTTCCGAGTGCCACCTGCCGGACGTCCGCAGCGCGACCTGCAACCCGCTCGCGTTCGTCCGGGACGACGAGGGGCTCGCGGTGCGCGACATCAACGTGCTGCTCGACGCGCTGCTCACCCCGCCCCGACCCGGTGCCCACGAGAACAGCCGCCACTTCTACGAATCGGCCCGCTCCATCGTCGCCGGTTACATGGCCTGGGTGCGCTTCAGGGAACCCCCCGGATTACGCACGCTGAAGACGGTCCACCGCCTGCTGTCCATGGGGCCGAAGGAGGTGAAAGCGTTCGCGCAAGAGCTCAAGAGTTACGACAGGTTTTGCGGAGGTCTCACCCACATCGCGGTCGAGCGCCAGGCGCAGGTGGGCAAGGAGGAAGGCGGCTCCAACTTCACCACCATCGCCAACCAGCTCGCCTTCCTCAACTACCCCGAGCTGGTCGCGAACACCGCCACGTCGAGCTTCGATCCCCTGATGCTCGCCCGCGGTGACACCGATCTCTTCGTGGTCGCGCCGGAGGAGACCGTCGAGCACGTCAAGGGCTGGCTCCGCCTCTGGGTCGCCATCCCCAACGCGGTCGCGGGGATCAAGCCGCTCGAACGAGACCTGCTGATCGTGATCGATGAGATGCCCCGCATCGGCTTCCTCAAGCCGGTGATGGACGGCTACACGATGGCCGCCGGCAAGGGTGTCCACTTCTGGTGCTTCGCGCAGTCGGTCTCGGCGCTCGATTCGAGTTGGGGCAAGGAGCACCGCAAGACCCTGCTGCACCTCGCGGAGGTGGTGCAGGTTCTGGGTTTCCCCCGTACCGATGCCGAAGGCGCGGAGGAGCTCTCCAAGGCCATCGGCACGGCAACGTTCGAGGGCAAGACCGAGAGCAGGTCCGGCACCATCGCCGAGAGCCGCATCGTCACCGCCAACACCCAGTGGCAAGCGGGCGAGGCCCGGTCCCTGGTGCGCGAGCGGCTGGTGACGCCCGACGAGCTGATGACGCTCGGCCCGGACCGGCAATACGTGATCGCAGCGGGCAAGGACATGCCGCGCGATGCGTTCCACCTCCACCACGCACGCTATTGGGAGAGGCGGGACTCCCTGTTCCTGGCCGATCCCAACCCCTTCGTGCTGCGCAAGGAACACGCGGCAGAGGCGTCCGACAAGAGAAATCGGCTGCCGTGGCCGCTGCCGTTCGCGAAAGGAGACGCCGGATGAGGGAAAAGAGACCGGGGGCGCCGGTCATGGCTGCGGAAAACGTCGGCGGCTCGGCGGTGAAGGCGTCCGAGCGCGGACGGCAGGGCGAGCTGTGGGACGAAGCCGGTCGCGAGGTCTTGGCCGCGCAGGAGAGCTCCGGCACGGGCGGTCGATCGGCGGCGAGGACCGTTGAAGACTCTGCGGACCAGCGGGAAACGCAGTCTGGCGGCGGCTTGGAGCGCAACGCCGAGGCGGGGGGCGATACGCCGGAGCCGGATGAGGTCCTGCGTGTCGCAAGTCATCTGCTCGCGCTGATCGAGGAAGGCGGACGATCCGCCCGGGATCCGCCGACGGCAGCACCGGAGGATCAATCCCGCCCGGCGGAGAGGCCTGGCCATGAAGACGAATGCGAAGCACGTCCCGAGGAGCAGGCAGGCAGGGCCACCGGCGAAGCCGGCGAGGCGGACGCAGAGGCAAAGAGCGCAGCTTCGGAGCAGGAGCGAGCCGGGGCAGCGGCGGAAGCGATACAGGCGCTGCGGACGTTCCGGGCCGACTTCGGACGCTGGATCGAGGGCGAACGCCGCAGCAGAAGGCGCTGGGCGGGGCTCGCCATGGCCGCAGGCTTTCCGGCCGCGCTCGTGCTCGGCGCGCTGGTCGAGCAGCAGTTCCAGCTCGTCTCCCTCCATGACCCCACCGACGGCTGGGGCAGCCGCGTCTGGGAGAGGTACGGGTGGACCGTCGTCGAATGCATCCTCGAAGCGATGCGGACGCAGGCCGAGGTGAGCTGCCCGGTCGTCGTGCGCTGGCCGTAAGGCCGACCGGACGGCCCTCGCCCGGCACGGAATTCTCATGACAGGCAAGAAGGAGGGAAGAGATGACCAAGGCCGGAACGCGCGAACTGCTGCGCCGCGAGGAAGTGGAAGAGAGGTTCGGCGTGTCGCGCAGCTGGATCTACAGCGAGATGCGCGCCGGGCGCTTCCCCGAGCCCGTCAGGATCGGCTCGCGGTCGGTGCGATGGCGGGTGTCCGACCTGGACGAATGGTCCGCCGGCAGGCCCCTGGCGCACGGTGAGATCGGCAGACGCTGAGTGCGGCCGGCCGCTCGCGATGACATGCGTGAACGAGACGGCGGGACCCGCGCTGGAGCGGAAAACGCCAAGGTTGCGTTGCTCGTCCTGGGGTCCGCAATGGCGGTGATGATCGGCGGCGGCGTCCCGCACGCCATGCACCGACTCCCGCTCTCTGCCGGCGTACGTGGCAGGCGAGAAAGAACGCCGACGAGGCACTCCCGTCGAAACTCCATTCGGCAGGATGCCGCGCCGGACTGCGTGCGCCTTGGCATAGTGCGTGCACCGGAGAAGCGCCAGGAAATCCACTATGCCCATGCTGACGGTGAGCAACATGCCCGACGAAGTGCATCGTGCCCTGCGCGCGGGCGGCCCGGTGCGGTCGCAGCACCGAGGCCTAAGTGCGCGCCATCCTCAAGGAGACGGTCCTGCCCGAAGGGCGGACCGCGTAGGGGTCGCCGCTCCCCCGAGTGGTCCAGAACGCCGGGTTGCCTGAGGAGGAGGTCTAGACCCATGGCTTCGCCCATTCTGGCGAAAGAGCAAGACCCAACGCCCGGCGCTGCAACGCCGATTCCCGTCGTCGATAGTTCGGGAAACAGCGGCGACGCCAAGGGTGTTCCGGTCGATCACGCGACCGTGGAGATCCAGCCATCCCGGTTCACGCGGCCGGTCAGCCTCCCTCTGTCTGGTCGAACACATCGTCGAGCCTGGTCGCGGTCACGAAGCGCGCCGGTTTGTCCTCCGTCCTTGCCAGGGCCGCGAAATGCTCCTTGCCGCAGACGATCTTGGCGGCCTCGTTCGTGCGCAGCTCGTCGGCAAACAAGCTGCCCTTCGTCTCGACCACCAGATAAAGGCGCCTCCGGCCCTCGGCCTCGACGAGTACCGCCCAGTCCGGATTGTATGAACCGAGCGGCGTCGGGACCTTGAACCACGCGGGCAGTTTCGCATAGACCCTGACCGACTCATTCCTCTCCATTTCTTCGGCGAACCTGCGCTCGACGCCTGTCGAGTCGTGAACGACATGCTCGAACACCGACTTTCGCGTGTCCATAAGCATGCTCTCCAGATACCCGGTCAACTCTTCGAATTCGAACAGTTCCTGGGCGTAGAACTCCCCGTCTCCCATACGTTGGTACCTGATCCCGTCGACAAGCGCGCGCCTCTTGGCTCGATTGACGAGCTCCGCCGCCGACTCGATGAAGGCTTGCGGATTCCTTCTGAAATCGTCGAGCCGCCCGCATTCGAGCAGAATTCGCACGAGGCTGCGGCGCGTGAGCTGCGTGCGGTCCTGGAGCTCGGTCAGCAGGTCGGGCAGGACGACATCGCCCTCGTCGACCGCGATCGGCGCCGACGTTGCGGTCTCCCGAGTCAGGACGCCTCCCTGGCCGATCGCCAGGTCGGCCTTGCGCACCGTTATCCGGGCTCTTGGGACCGGCGGTCCGTCACGGATCGCGCCGGCACAGTCGCCAATCAGCCTCTCATTGTCGAAGCGGATCCGGTAGGTCGTCTTGTGCTTGATCCGGTCCCAGAGCGCGCGGAACTCCGTGCTGTGGAGAACCGCCCGGCGGGGTTTCACGGGCTTCCGGTCGTCCGCGTTGCGGATCTCCAACCGCCCGGCGATCTTGCGGAGAATTGCGCCAACCTGCGGCAGATGCGCGGCATGGGCATCGGGCAACGCGAGTCGGTCCTCCTTCAGCACCTTGCGCAGTGCATCCAGAACCCGGCCCCCGGCATCGATCAGGCCCTCGTCCTTCAAATATCGGACGATCTCCTCCGACTCGTCGACACCGAGCATCGTTACGGTCCCATCGTCCCGTTCGACCGGGATCGCCGCGAACTGGTGCGGTTCGACAACGCCGAACCGGATTCCCGTCTCGTCCGCGATTTCCTTCTGCAGATTCTCGGCGAATTCCTCGTAACCCTCCGTCGCGATCAGCGTGAGCGTGTTCAGGTCATGGCCGCGCAGGCGCTCGCCCTGCTGGTTCACGCAGAGCCTGAGACCGCGTCCGATCGTCTGCCGGCGTTCCCGCTCGGTGCCGACCTCGCGCAGAGGGCAGATCTGGAAGACATTCGGATTGTCCCATCCCTCCTTCAGCGCGGAATGCGAGAAGATGAACCGGAGCCGAGTGTCGAGCGTGAGCAGCTTCTCCTTGTCCTTCATGATGAGGTTGTAGGCGCGCTCAGCGTTGTCGCGATTGGCCTGATTGTTCTCGGCCGTGTCCGTCCAGCGCCGGTTCCGGTCGATCGAGAAGTAGCCGTCGTGGACCGCTTCCGCATCGGCGGCCGCGTCCATGCCCGCGAACAGCCCGGCGAACTCGGGAAGGCCGGCGGCGCGGCGATACTCCTCCTCGAACATCACCGCGTATTTCCCCTTCACCGGGTTTTCGTCATCGTCGTAGGAGCGGTAATGCTCGACCCGGTCCACGAAGAATAGACTGAGGACCTTCACACCGGCGGAGGTCAGCCGCCTCTCCTTCAGAAGATGCTCGTGAATCGTCCGGCGGATCATCAGGCGCTTCACGATGTCCGGATCGACATCGCCCACCGCTTCGCCGACGCCCAGGAAGGTTTCCGACCCCTCGCTCCTCACCTTCAGCAGGGACTCGCTGCCGCCGGCCCGGATCTCGCCGATGCGGCAGTCCCGGTAGACCTCTCTGCCGGTGAGTTTCTCAAGATCGTCCTCGCCCTGCACGGTGACCGTCCTGCGGCGCACGCGACGGCCTTCCTGAGCATCGATTTCGACCCGCGCCGTCACGGCGCCGCGGCCCCGGGCGGCCGACAGAAGGCGCACAAACGCCCGGTTGTGCCCGCCCTCCACCTCCAGCGACGCCACCTCTATCTGCTTTACCAGCTTCTGTTCGTAGGCGTCGACGGCGTCCAGGCGATAGACCATGTGATGCCGGTCGACATGAACCGCCGAATACCGCAAGACGCAGAGCGGGTTCATCTTGCCCAGCGCCTCGCGCCCGCTGCCACGCAATCCGCCGTCCACGCTTTGCGGTTCGTCCACGATCAGGACCGGGCGGGTCGCGCGTATCAGGTCGATCGGCGCTTCGCCGCCGGTCTTCTCGCTGTCCTTGTAGAGATTGTTGACGTCCTTCTTGTTGATCGCCCCGACGGTCACGACCATGACGACGATGGTCGGGCTCGTGGCGAAATTGCGCACCTGTCCGAGCCTCGACGAATCGTAGAGGAAGTAATCGAACGGCTGACCGCCATAGAGGCTCCGGAAATGCGCCTCGGTGATCTGCAGCGTCTTGTACACCCCCTCCTTGATCGCAACCGAGGGCACGACGACGACGAACTTGGTGAAGCCGAAGCGCCGGTTCAGCTCGAACACCGTCCGGAGATAGACGTAGGTCTTGCCCGTTCCCGTTTCCATTTCGACCGTGAAGTCGCCGGACTCCAGCTCTTCGGAGGGCGGCAGGCCGTTCCGGACCTGGACGGCCCGCACATTGTCGAGAATCTCGTCATCCCCGAGAGTCAGGCGATTGCCGATGCCGGGTGCCGTCTGCTCCAGGTCCAGCCAACCGGGCAGGACGGTTTCGCCATCAGACGCTAACGGCGCCCCGAGCAGCGTGCGTGAGCGACACGATCGAGTGCCGCGATCAAGTTGCGGACGGCTTCAGCGTGTGGACAATTCATTGTGAGCATTGAGCGAATTGCGACTCGCAGGTTATGCTGCGCATTGTCACCATCAGTGCTCTCCGGACCCAACCGAACGCGATGTATGTCCAATCCAGGAAAAGACTCATCGATTGGCTGCGCCGCCAACTCATTGGCCCCGCCTCCGAACACAGCCTGAGGACCTCGCCACTGGACCGGTATCCGACAGGTGTTCTGCACCCTGTCGACCCCGACCTGTCGGGCGTCGACCCTGCTGCCGCTGACTCCGAAGAGACCGCACTTCTGGAGGACCTGGAAGATGCCACAGCGATGGACGACGGAAGCGACGATCCGACGCGCGCTCAACCGGCGCGACGGCGACGATACGTGCCGCCTTCGTCGGTAGGGTTTTCGTTCTTCCTTCGCGGTGAACCCCGGCTCTCGGTCACGGCCTCGGCTGCGATTTACCGGAGCAATGACGAGCGGGACGAGCGCGGGAGATTCCGACTCCTTGAGCATGTTCGCGAAGAACTGCCCGGCGCATTCGTCAATTGGCCGGATTTTGGACCCACCAAGGAGTCGAGGATGACCATCTGGGGTGGGCGCGCCGGGATCGACGTTCGCGTGCGCCCGCATCGGGATGGTCGAGTTGTCACCGCAACACTGTACAACCGGCTCGAACTGGACCCGGATGTTCGCCCGAACATGCGAACCCGCGACCGGGTCGGCAAATCGCTGTTTGAGGCGGGGCTTGAATGCGTCATCGAAAGCGGTGATCTCGTCGAGTATCCACGCGTGGAGCCGAGCCTGCTCACCGAGGAGGAGCATGAACTTGAGCTTCAGTACCGCGACAAACGCATCTACGCCATTGGCCACGGCGCCGCCGCGAACTGGGACGCGACTTCGAACCGTAAGAGGATCTGGTCGGAGTTCATGCCCGAAGCGGAGGTGCCGATGATGACCGTCGACACGGGCGGCAACGACGATGTCCTCCGCCTCGAACGCCTCGCCGCCACTCCCATGCCCGAAGAACTTGCGCATTTCGTGGACAGATATGCCGGCTGGATTGACGAGCAGGAGCGCATTGCCGCCGGGCTTCGCAAGCGCGAAGAACGCGATGCCGCCCGCCGCATCTGCACAAGAATGCGAAACGCCCTCAGCCGGATGCGGAACAGCGTCGAGATGCTTCGCACCGACAGACTCGCGACCGAGTCGTTTCGCCTCGCGAACCGGGCGATGCTCGATCAGATGATCCAAGCCGATCTCATCGCCGGCAAGGAGGTTGAGCCGGACACATACCGCTGGCGTCCATTCCAGCTGGCCTTCCTTCTCACAGTGATGGTCTCGACGATTCGGGAAGACGACGAGTTCCGCGACGTACTCGACCTGATCTGGTTTCCCACCGGCGGCGGCAAGACGGAAGCCTATCTGGGGCTGATCGCGTTCCTGATCATCTGGCGTCGCCGGAGATTCCCCGATTCGGGCGGAGGAACCACGGCTCTGATGCGATACACGCTGCGCCTGCTGACGCGGCAGCAGTTCGAGCGGGCCGCGCGAATGGTGTGCGCACTGGAGCTTTTCCGCCGGCGCGATCCGGAAAGGCTGGGCGCGGCTCCGATCGATATCGGTATCTGGGTTGGCGGGGAAATCTGCCCCAACCGGTACGACGAGGCGAAGGACGTTGTCGACCGGATCAGGGAAGGCAGACCCGGGGCGCGGTACCAGCTGCTACTGGAACGCTGTCCATGGTGCGGCACGCCCTTCGATTCCACGCACGGCTACCGTGCCGCGGACGACGAATTCCAGTTTCACTGCGGCCATCGAGAATGCGCGTTCGGCACGGACCCTCTTCCATTGCCGTGCAGTGTCGTGGACGAGGCGCTCTACGACCGCCCTCCATCGCTGCTGATCGGAACGATCGACAAGTTCGCGCGACTCGCTTGGGAAGAACGCACTGGCGCCTTCTTCGGCGTCGGCAACCGCTCACGTCCGCCGGAATTGATTATCCAGGACGAACTCCATCTCATCACCGGACCCTTGGGTTCGGTCGCTGGATTGTACGAAGCTGGTCTCGAGACTCTTCTGGTCAGGCGCGGCGTGCGCCCAAAATACGTCGCGTCCACCGCAACGATCCGCATGGCACGCGAGCAGGTGCTACGGCTATATGGCCGCGACTTGGCGGTGTTTCCTCCGCCAGGCCTGTCCCACGACGATATGTTCTTCGCCCGTACCGACCGCGAACGTCCGGGCCGGCTCTATCTCGGATTCCTGACCCCCATGCTCGATCAGCAGCATTGCCTGGCTCCGCTTGCCACCGCGCTACTGACTGCACCGCATGCCTTGTTCGAGAGCGACACGGATCGCGACGCCCTGCTCGATGCCTGGTGGACGCAAGTCGTCTACCACGGCAGCCTCAAGAGCGTCGGAAACAGCCATAACGCCTTCGCCACCGACATCCGCGACCGCGGCCGAACACTTGTGGACGAGCTTCAACACATGCGTGAGAGCGAACAGCTCGTTGAATTCGACTCCCTCGCCCGGCATCCGGACAGCCTTGTCGACCGGTATCGCAATACCCGGATCGCCCAGCTGACCAGCCGCGGAACTGCCGAGGAAAATGCCCGGACCTTCGAACGGTTGACGAATTCCCAAGGAGACGAGACCTGCCTTGACGTGGTGCTGGCGACCAACATGGTCTCCGTCGGCCTGGACGTCGCACGCCTCGCGGTCATGATCGTCAACGGCCAGCCGCTCACCACCGCGGAGTACATTCAGGCAACCAGCCGCGTCGGCCGGTCAGACGTTCCCGGCCTGGTCTTGATCAACTACTATCGAAACCAGGCTCGCAGCCTGTCGCATTACGAGAGTTTCCGTCCCTATCATGAGTCCTTCTACAGGTTCGTGGAGCCGAGCAGCGTCACCCCGTTTACCTTCCAGGTCCGATCGCGCGCGCTCCACGCCGCGTTGGTCATGGCGATTCGGCATACTTGCGACGATCTGCGACGCAACAGGTCGGCCGGGGGCTTCAACAGGGAGTCGTCCCAGGTCAACGCGGCCATCGCGGAATTGAAGCGGCGATGCGAACGCGCGGCCTCGGAGGGCGAGCGCGCTCGCGACATCGCTTCCCACCTTGATCGCCTCGTCGGTCAGTGGCATGACGAAGCGCGGCGCTGCGAGCAGGAGCGCAGGCGGCTTAACTACCAGACACCGAGCACCGAACGAAATTCGGACCGGCTTCTCTACACCAACGGCGAGGCGCGCCCCGGCCTGTGGGCGACCCTGCACTCGATGCGCAACGTGGAAGGTACTGGAGCCTTGAGGGTCCGCGACTGGCCACCACGGTAGCTTTGGAGAGAGTCCAGGAACCCAGGGCGAGCACGACAGCCTCGACATGTCATGAATGAAGACGATCTTCCGGTTCGGCTTTCCCACCTCCTTCGCGACTGCTCGGTGGGAGCCATCGTGCGCGGTCCCCACAGCCTGGTGGTGGTGCAGGACATCCGGACCTGGGACCGGCCGGACAGCGATCCTCTGGACCGTGAAATCCGCTACGTTGAACGGGTCAAGTCCGCACTGGGGATCGATCTCGCACTCTGCGCACCACCGCGTTCTGCGGAGCGGGATGGAACCGAGATCGGATGGATTCCGGCCTTGCGGTTTCCCACCTGGATGCGCTGCATCGGATGTGACCTGTTGCACCCGGCTCCCTGGCGAAGATCAAGGACGAAGGATGAACGCGTCTCGAAGTCAGACAAGGCGCCGGTTCAAGCCCCAGCGCATTGCGAGCAGTGCGGCGGCACCCTGGAGCAAACGCCTTGGATACTCGTGCATGAGGACGGCTATCTGGCTGACGTGCCATGGCACGATGTGGCTCACGGAGACGGCCGCAGTCCGGGACAACGCCAATGCGCTCGCGACTGGTCGAGCCCCTATCTCAGGTTGGAAGAGACCGCCGCCGGCCGTCAGGTCCGCTGTACCCGCTGCAATTCGTCATCCGCCATGCCATCGCATATGGCGTTTCCGCCTCTCACTGGGCAACAACCCTGGATCCGCGAGCCGCCGCTTGAACCGCCTCCACCGGACTCTCCCGCCTTGCTGGTAGAGATCAACGACGTGCGCGTGCACACCCCCTCGACCCGCAACGCGCTGGTCATTCCACCGGAGTCGCGGATCCGTCGGGGCACGGTCACGGATCGCCTCTATGGCAGCACGAGAAGCCTCCAGACCGTCCGGAGTGCGAAAAACCCGCTGGCTCGAAAAGCCGCCGTCAAGCGGCTCGCCAACGAGTTTCGCTGCACTCCGGAGAAAATCGACGAGGCCATTGCCAAAATCGACGCCGGCTATCCCCGTTTTGACCGGGAGTTCACGGATACCGACCTCCTTGCCGACGAGTACCGGGCACTGACCGAAGAGATTCCCAATCTTCGGGAGGACGAGGACTTCGTTACCGAACACCATACGCGCGAATGGAAGGCGCTCGGAACCAATCTGGAAGCCGGTGTCGCGCGGCATGTAGCAGCTGCCGTCTCAAGCCTTGTCGCTGTCAACAGGCTCAAGGAAGTCATGGCATTTGACGGGTTCCGCCGCGCCGGCGGTGAGCAACTGACACGGCCCGACATCGCGGGGGAGAGCGCGTGGCTCCCCGCACTCGAACTCTATGGAGAGGGCATTTTCTTCGCGCTCAATGAAACGATCCTGCGGCGGTGGGAGGAAGGTGAGGCCGTCCACGTACGAGCGGAGGCTTTCGCCACGCGGCATTCGAGTCGTGTCGGAACAGTCCTGCCTGAGAGCCAGATCGACATCTCTCCCCGCTTTCTGCTCTGTCATGCGCTCTCGCACCTCGTCATTCGCGAACTCGAAGCCGGTGCCGGATACCCAGCCGCGTCGCTCAAGGAACGGATTTACTCTGCTACCGGAGAGGAGCCCATGGCGGGAATACTGATCTACGTAGCGGTGCCGGACGAAGAAGGCTCCCTCGGCGGCCTGATGGAACTTGCCAGACCGCATCGGTTTCTGCGTCTGTTGACCAAGGCATTCGAAGCCGCGGCGTGGTGCTCTCTCGATCCGGTTTGCTCGGAGCAGGAAGGACACGGGCCGGATCTGCTGAACCGCGCCGCCTGTCACGCCTGCCTCTTGGTTCCGGAGACGAGTTGTGCGTACGGCAACGTTCTCCTCGACCGCACTTTCGTCAAGGGTGCGGCGCCCGGCATTCCCGCATTTCTGGACCTTGCCGTGCCGCCCGCGTGATGCCGAAGCGCAAGTTCGAGCTACCGGGAATTCAGGATCTCAGCAAAGAGCAGGAAGCCGCGCGCGCCCTGCCAAAGGAGGGTCAGCATCTCATCGTCGGAGGCCCGGGCACGGGGAAATCGGTGCTTGCGCTGATCCGCGCCCGTCGCCACCACCGGGATAGCGACGGCTACCTGTTCCTGGTCTTCAATCATCTTCTCAGTCGTGCGAGCGGACAGCTGTTCGGCGACGGCTTCGTCGGCAAGACCTGGATCGGCTGGTTCCTCGAGACTTTCGAGAAGACTGTGGGACAACCCGCTCCACGGAAGCAGCCCAGCCAGGGCGGTTTCAGGGAGATCGACTGGTCTCGTGTGGCGGAGATCGTTGACGCGGCGCCCACCGGCGAAAATCGGGAGTCGCCGTTCCTCGTCATCGACGAGGGCCAGGACATGCCCCGAGAATTCTACACGACGCTGGTCCAGCTAGGCTTCGAGCACTTCTTCGTCGTCGCTGACCAGAATCAGCAAATCACCGAATCCAACAGCAGCCGCAAGGAAATTCAGGACTGCCTCGCCCTCGAGTCCCGCGATGCGATCGAGCTCCGACACAACTATCGCAACGGTTACCGGGTGGCGCGATTGGCCAACGCCTTCTATACCGGCGATCCTGCGAGCCCGCCTCCCGAACTCCCTGCCATCGCGCCTGGCCCGGTTCCGATCCTCTATGCCTACGATAATGAGAAGCTGCACGCTGTCGCACGAGCCGTCCTGCGTTTGGCCGACCGGGACCCGAGGCAACTCATCGGCATCATCGCGCCAAACAACCGAGTCAGGGAGCGCTATCTGGAAGCCCTGCGCTCCGCAGACGTGAAGCTGGACAACACGCCGCCTCCCATCGAGACCTACCACGGCCAGCACCGTGCCAAGGTAGCATTCGACGAGGGCGGAATCCTCGTCATCAATGCGCAGGCGTGCAAGGGGCTCGAGTTCGACACGGTGGTGCTGGCGGACATCGACGAACATTTCGTCCGCCGCGCCGATCCGGACGGCGCGAAGCGTCTCTTCTATGTCATGGTTGCCAGAGCCAGGGAGAGGGTGTTCATGTTCACGAGGCGCAACGGAAGCAGCGAAATCCAGCGCATCCTGCCGACCGATCCGGACCTCTTGCGACGTGAGGAGATGCGATGACCACTGCCGACATGTTCGATTCCAGCAGCGCCACCGCCCGCGCGAGCGCGCCCGCCGTTGGTTTCCTGGTCACCAATCATCTGAACCTGATGTACATGCTCTCAGCCGGATTGGTGGTGCCGCCCTCCGGCTTCGGCGAAAAGTACTACAGCGATACCCTCGAGCGCTTTCCCGGCTGGATCCCCGTTTTCGTCGACAAGGTGCCCAGAGAGGCGATCGAACATTCCGTGAAGGAGGCCCGACACCTCAAACCGTGCGTCGTCGAAGTCAGTCTGACCGGGCTGACAGGGCGAGCAGTGGCGCTTGGGGACGCTGGACTGAGAGAACTGAGTTTCCCGGAGCAGCTCGACGGTACCGACCGCGTGATCCTCCTCCCCGCACCGCTGCCCGTATCCCGCATCACGTCGATAGTATTTCAATCTGCGGACGACCGGCGCGCATGCGAAGAGGATGCCAAGGACTACGGCAACGTCCCGATCAGAGACTTCACGCGCAAAAGCAGCAAGCCGCTCTTCGCCAAGCCCTCCAACATCCCTTGGCCGCCCCGTGACGGGCCCGAGGATCGGCACGCACCCTTGCAAGACTCGCTCGCGGCGGGAGGCGTGATGGCCATGCTGCTGCTCTTCGCGAACCTGGGCGATCGAGCGGTTCACGCTTGCCGGGTTTCTTTCGATCCTGACGAGGGCACGTCCGAAAACGACCCTTCCATTCTCGCAGGTCTCAATGCCTGGATCCGAGAAGGAGCAGCGGTGCCGACCGGGGGGTTCGAGGCGGATCGGACTGACCACCGGAACACGTCACAGGCAACGCTCTTTTGGCAGGCTGTCGAACGGCTCGTGAAATGGCGCAATGCCGGCAAGACCGACGGTGCCGAAGACTGGATGATCGAGTTTCTCTCCGAGTCCATACCGAGCCTCGATCCGCCATTGAAGGCGGGTGTGAGCGAACTCCGGGATACGCTGGTGTCGTTGACCGGACTTGCAGATGCGACCTCCAGCGAGCTGTTCGATCGCCACGACACGCCTCTCGCCCACGCCTTGACCCTGTTCTCTCTGCGGCGCGATTGCGCCGATCTCTTCGACTACGAAAGTGACCGGCTCACCGAGCAGGGCTGGCTCTGTGCGGCCATCCTGTTCGGTGTTCGCGACGGTTGGATGAACCTGCCGCTGCGGCTCCGCACCGGCCGCAAACTCTCGGATGCGATCTCTCACCGCATGGCGCGCCTCTCGCATCGGATTGCCGGCACCGGACTGGATCTGGGCTCGGTCCCGCCCCGGATCCACCCGCTGCGTGAGGTGTTCGGCGACGGTTCGGCATGGACGAAAGCCGAGAAATCGGCGGCGTTGGCGCTGGCACGGCTGCAGAAGTGGGACTGCGTGCATACCCGGATCAACCTTCGTCCGGGCGAATACAAGCTTACCGTCAAAGGCGGCTCAACCCAGATCGAACTGCCCGGAGAACCACGTATATCGCCCGAAATCGACCTTGAGCGTTTCTTCGACTTTCTGGCCCGCACCCGCCTTGACCACTTTGACGAGGCGGAGGTTCGCAAGTCGCTCCCCGGCTGAGCGCCAATCATGCGCATGGTCCCGAGCGCGCCTTTCGCCACGGGCAGTCAAGCGGAAAAGCGCGTTTTCGACCGCCTCCGACGCGCCTTCGACGACCGCTACGCCGCGTATCACTCGCTGAAACCCACCAGACATCGGAACAAGCGGTTTCCAGAGATCGACTTCGTCATCTGCGGCCCTGAAGGGCTGTACGTGATCGAGGTCAAGGGTGGACGGGTTTCCTGTCTCGACGGCGTCTGGCAGTACCAGGACCGATTCGGCCAGGTGAACCGGTCTCGGGAGGGTCCTTTCCGCCAGGCGCAGTCGGCGTTGCATGGCCTGATGGACAGGTTGCGTGCCGGTCTTCCCACAACTGTCCACAATCGTCTTGCCACGGGCTATGGGGTGGTGCTCCCCGACTGCGACTGGCGTACCCATGGCGCGGAATGGGATCCCGAGATGCTCGCCGACAGGCGGTGCAGCCGCGATATGGAAGGCTGGCTGCGCAGATTGTTCGAGTACTGGCAAACCCGCTGCGAGAACTCACAGCCCCTTAGTGAGGATTCCCTGGGAATCGTTCAGGATTTTCTCCGCCCTCAGGTGCATGCGCTCGACGTAGCCGGTAATGCCGGTCTCTCCCTCCTTGATCGGGTGGCGGAAACAGAACGGCGCATCGAGCACCTGACCGAAGACCAGATGCGTATGGCAGACGTGGCCGAGGCAAGCCCGCGCGTCCTTTGCGCAGGCGGTGCCGGAACGGGCAAGACGTTCCTGGCCGAAAGGCTCGCTCGACGCTGGGCCGAAGCCGACATGCACGTGGCCCTGGTGTGCCGGTCTCCCTGGCTGCGGCACCATCTCGCGTCGCGGCTTTCGCTACCCCGACTGACCGTGTCGCTGATTGACGGCGTCGGTCTCGATTGCCGTAGAGCGGGACTGGATTGCTTCGATGCGTTGATCGTCGACGAAGGGCAGGACTTGCTCGAGATGAGTTGCATGAGGGCGCTGAACGAGGTCCTGGACGGCGGATTGAAAACGGGACGCTGGTGCTGGTTTCAAGATCTCAACAACCAGGTGCTGACCGAGCGGTACGACAGGAGCGCAACCGAACTCCTCGATTCGACGGTGCCCGTGAGAATGCCGCTGCGCATCAACTGCCGGAACACCAGGATCATCCTTGAGTGGGTCCAGGAGACACTGGGCGTTGACGTCGGTATCTGCGGGGCCGGGGCTGGCCTCGACGTTCGCAGGTTCACCTCCGCCAATCCGCATCAGTCCGCGGAACGGCTTTCCCGGGAAATCCGAGAATTCATCGACGTAGGAGGGCTTGCCCCCGGTTCGGTCACAATCCTCTCACCCTTCGACTACGGCGAATCTTGCGTTGCGTTCATGCGGGGGAAAATGGCGAGTCGGATACAGCGTTTGGATGAGTACTCCATGCGAGCGACTCACCGCGACAAGGTCGGGTTTGCACGAATAGACGAATTCAAGGGTCTGGAAAACCAGGCGATCATTGTCGTCGACCTGCCCCCGCCCGATGGCACGCGCCGAAATTCACCGGAACACTACGTAGCGATGACCCGAGCCCGATCTGTGCTGTCCATCATTCAGGCCGAGTATTCGAAAAGCCCGAACTTGGCCAGCTAACCGCCCTCCCTCACCAGGTCCGTTGAGTACACGGGGCGGATGATGCGGCGGTGATCGTGACAAGTCAGGTTCCAGCCATCTACATTGGCCGCCGCACCTGAGACAGACGACGGAAAAATGGCCGAGTCTGGATTCCCGGCGTTTCGCGCTGTCGACCTGCGGCCCATCGGCGACATGCTCTCCGACCCGCTGACGAGGGTGATTCGAAACGACATCCTCGCGTTTCGCGCACCGGTCTGGTCGAAGGACGCGCGCCGCGCCCTGGCCGTATCTTGTGACGCGCGGTCCGATGCCGTGGTCGTCGCGATCCGCAGAGGCGCTCTGCCTTTCGTCGTGACGCCGGACTGGTCCTCCGGGCTTCAGGCAATCGAGAGCGTTTTCGCTCTGAAGAGGCTGCCGCATCTGTTCCGGGCCGAGCCTTCGGTCACCTGGGCGACGTTCACCGAACCGCAGCTCACGAAGGGGTTCGCCCGATTCCTCAGTGATCCCGAGCCGGTCGCGCGCATCGAGAGGGTTCGCGCCCTGCTGAACGCGCTGGGCGCCGCAGAACTCGGCCAAGGGATGACAGGGGTCATGGTGACCGCGGAGGCGCTCACGTCTGGAGGCAAGCGCATCGATCTGTTGATCGAGTGGCGGGATACATCGGAACGACGCTACGCAGCCGCCATCGAGGCCAAGCTCGGCCATCACGTCACAAGCGGTCAGCTGCCGGCCTATCGCAATCATCTGCGCAAGATCGCAAAGGACCGTCGGTTGCTGGTCGTCGTCGTTCCGCGGCTTACGGCCCGGACCGAAAGATCGCTTCAGCGCAATCGGGACTGGCGCTGGACAACCTGGCGTGACCTGCTGATCGCATACGAACGTGCGCTGCCGGTCGACAACGACGATACCGAGTACCTCCGGTTCCGCAGAATTCTATGGGACCAGACCGGCTGAGCCTCGCCGCGGTTTCCCCAACCGACAGGAGTGCGACGACCATGAGTTTCGAATTGCCGGAGAGCTATCGGGCCTATTGTGGCGACGCCGCTGTGCGGGCGGCGGTGGACCATATTCTGTCGGCCGACTCCAAGAAACCGCTCGCACTTCCCGCCGACATCGAGTGGAAGGAGCTACCGGCGTTCCACAAAGCGGTGCTGTCTGCGCATCAGGTGCGGTGCGAATATGCGGTGTTCCTGATCGACCTCTGGGATGCCCTATGGCTGCGCGCTCTGGATGGGTGGGAGTTCCGGAGCAATCTCGTGCCCGCGACCGTAGCCGCAGCAGAGGAATGGTGGCCCCAAAAGCTCGACACGAATACGGTGTGGAACAGCAGACATTATTTCCGACTGTTCAACGTGGGCGAAACCGGCGTTCCACTGGGGCTGGGAGCCTGCGCCGAAATCGAACGAGTGAGGTTGTCGCTCAGCCTATGGGCCGATGATGACACGGACTATATGACCGGTCTCGACTTGGATGAAGGCTGGCCGCAGCAGGATCGTGAAGAGGAAGTAGCCTGGACCTGTAAGTCGCTCGCACCGATCCGGGACGACGGAACCATCGACCTCGATCCGATTCGCAAGGCGGCCGAGGATGCCCTCGCCACCGTCGCCGCCCATGTCCGGAGCTGACTTGCCGTGCGGGAACCTATGCACACCATACGCGACCTCATGCTGGCAATGCCGTCCATGCGCCCTTATATTCCTTCCGCAACGGGGGAAAGAAAATGAGTGCAAACTTCGCGGGCACGGCCCTGTCGGCCAACGAGGCGGCCTGCGTGACCGGGGTGCCGCTGAAGCAAGTGCACCGCATCATCGACACGGACCTGCTGAACGGCATGGCGAGCGGCGGGCGCTCCCGTACCGTTCATCGCGACGGCCTGCTGGCGCTCAAGCTCGCCCACGAGACTACCGATCTGCTGACCCTCGACGGACGCCGGCGGCTCGTGCGGTATCTTCTCGACCACCCGCACGCGAGGGTGGCCCGCGAGCGCGACGTTTCGGTTGAATTGCGCGCGATGAAGGGCGAGGTCCGCAAGGGTCTTTCCAGGCTCGCCAGAGCAAGGAACGCGGTCGCCTGCGACGATGCGGTGCTGTCGGGAACGCCGTGCATCAAGGGGACCCGCATTCCGGTCCACGATCTCGCGGACATGCTTGCCAACGGAGACGGCGTCGGGGCGATCCTCGAAGCTTTTCCGCAACTGTCGGAAGCACAGATCGAGCTGGTCGCCTTCTATGCCGAGGCCTATCCCCGGCGCGGCCGTCCCCGCGGCGAGCCGTTCTGGCGCGGCCGGAGCCCGATCGCATCGAGCGAGACCACCCTCGACGCGTTGCTTTCCACCCGTTGAAGTTCCTGATCGACGAATGCCTGAGCCCCACGCTGGCGGGGATCGCCCGCGAGCGCGGGTTTCCGGAATCGACGCATGCGACCTGGATCGGGCTAAGGTCCCGCCCGGACTGGTCGATCGTCCGACGCGCGGTCGCCGACGGATACGTCGTGGTGACCCAGGATACGGCGGACTTCACGCCGCTGGTGGAACGCGAGACCGCGCACCCGGGCCTGGTCTGCATGACCGTGGCGCACGGCCTGATGAGCCTCGACGTTCAGCAGGCGCTGTTCGCACACGCCCTCGACCGCATCGCGGATACCGATCTCACCGGCCATGTCGTGGAGATCGCGCTCGCGGCCGACAGGACCGTTCGGCTCGACATCCGTCCATCCGGGTCCGGGTAGCCCGCGACTTGCAGTGGGGCGGCGGGCGTGCGCCGCTACAGCCCGAGGTCGCGATCGGCGCTTTTGGGTGCGCGGGCCTTTTCCATCCCGTCACCCGATGCCCGTTCCCGCTGCCGCGCCTGCGATCGGTCATCCCTTGGCCGGATGCTCCGATCCGCATCCGGTCCGGCCTCCCGGCCCTTGCCCTTCTCCGGCTCCACAGCTTCCAGCGCGGCGATGCGCTCGCCGGTGACGGCTTCGAGGGTCTCCCGGAGCGCCTCGCGGTCGTCGGTGACGAGCTCGGCGCGGTCGCGGTCGCGGCTGATCTCGACGTAGAAGGATTTCTGCGTGGTCAGATTCGCGTGGTTGGCCTCTATGGCCGCGATGACGTTATCGACGGTGCGTCCCTGGAACACATGCACGGTGGAGGCCCATGCGCGGTCGACGTGGCGGAGCTGGGGATCGCCGAGGCGGAGATCGAGCATGCGCCCGTCCTCGAGGCGGAAGGTCACGCGCCCGTCCCTGACCGCAGCCACCTCGGCGATGCCGACCTGCGGGTGATCAGCCTCATGGCGATACAGCGCGTTGCCGAGCCGGCGGTTGTCGTCGGCCGCCAGGAAGCGCTCCCGGCCTTGTGCCGGTATCGCTTGATGCCCTTACAGGGATTGCTTCCCTCTGGCCGATAGCCGTAGACCTCGGCCTCGCGCATGATGACAGAGAGGACGGGGGCGGAGCGGTCTGCTGTCACCGGCCTGTCGTGGAGGGAGGCGAACCAGCACTGGACGTCGCGCCCCGTGATATCGGAGATAGGACGTCCACCGAACCAGGGCAGGATCTGCTTGCGGTAGTAGCCCAGGTTGACGTTGAGCGTGGAGGGCTTCCAGTTTCTAGCATATCGGCCGAACACTTCGTCGGCGATGGTCTCGAACAGGATGTTGGGCGTGAGCGCTGCCTCGTGGTCGTATCCCTTCCCGATGGAGAACACTAGCGCCCTGGCGTGGCTCCGAGCTCCGTCTGCGCCGACAGCTCCTGTGTCACCGACGATCTTCCAGATTCGTAGACGCTGGTGTTGAGTGTGGACGAAGTAGCGCTTTGCGCCCGAGGGCATGACCCTGACGCCAAAGCCCTCGAGATCGCGGTCGCGGATGTCGTACCTGGACTTGCGGTGTTTGAGCGCTTCGACGCGGCGCTCGTTGAGTCGAAGTGTCGCCATACGAATTCCTCCTGCGTTACGAGTTGCGGTCGAGGCGGAAACGGGGAGCGATTCCGTGCCGCCTGGCCGAATCAAGAGGAAAGAAGAAACGCTATGTCAGTGCTATAGCACCGCAGGTGCGCTTCGAGGTGAGTAAGTATGCGCGCTTTGGCACTCAAGGCGGGAGCGGAGCCGGGCCGGGCGGGTCGATTCGGCGAATGGCAGCACAAGGGCCGGCGCCTTATCGTCGTCATCTGCCCCAAGCCGGCGCGGAAGGACGCACTCGCGCGCCCGCTCGACAAGGTGGACCGCAGCGAGTTTCCGAGGGAGCTGCTCGCCAGTCATGGCGCGAAGGCTTCATTGCTGCCGAAGGCGACGCAGCGCTCACGGTGAGCCCGGTGATCACTGTTTCACTGTTCGCTAACTTGAACTGTGGCGAGCAATAGTCGATTCTGTCGATGTCTACGCCACTTGGTGAGAGTGATCGATGATGCGAACGCAGCTCAAATCTCTACGCGCATTCGAAGTCGCGGTTCGCAAGGGCTCCATAGCTGCGGCGGCATGTGAACTTCGCGTTACACCCAGTGCCGTAAGCCGCCAGATCAAGAACCTCGAGGTCGAACTGGACGTCGCCCTGATTATCCGGGACGGTCGTGGCCTGCGTCCGACCACTGCCGGTAAGGATCTTCATGAAGGCTTGCAGACTGCATTTTCTCAGATCGCCCAGGCTGTTGAGAGTTTGAGCAAGCGGCAGCGCTCATTCGACCTGCTCAGCATCTTCTGTCCACCGATGTTCGCATCGGCCTGGCTAATTCCGCGCATTAGCCACTTCGATCTACAGTCCGAAGTGAGCATTGAGGACAAGTGGACGTGCGCTGACACGTATTCGTCTTCGGCGGACCTTATCATCGACTACGGCCGCGCCACGACGGCCGAGGGCTTCGTCGTCGAGGAGCTCACCGACGAGGAGATTTTTCCGGTGTGCAGCCCGGCCCTCGGCGAGCGCATTGCCGAGCAAGACGGCAGCCTTGCCGGAGTCACGCTTCTGCACCGCAAAGGCATCCCGGACACTGCAGACTGGCCGGGTTGGGAGGGCTTTGCAGCGGCTGTGAATCTGGATCGCACCTTCGACTTCACGAGGGGACTTCACCTCTCTACGGCGCTTATCCTGCAGGCCGCACGTAACGGAAAGGGGCTCTTGCTCACCAACACTGCCGTCGCCCATGACGACCTGGCCATGGGTCGACTGGTGCGTCCGATTGAGGAGAGCATGCACAACGGCTGTGGATACTGGATGCAGGTGCCCAAGTCCCGGCTCGGTCAGTCTGGTGTCGTCGCCTTCCGCGCCTGGCTACGGGATGAAATCGACTCCTGTTTCGCAGCGCCTTCAGTGCGCGATATGGGTACGCGCAAGGAATAAGAGCGTGGGACTCCCTCAGCATAACCTAGTGAGTGAAGCAGGACTATCACAATGCGGATAACCGCCGGTTGCTGGATCGCGGAGCCGGGACGAAAGCGCTAATCGTGAAACATGGACTCGGATCCGACCGGTGAGTTGCTTCGCAGGGCGTGTTCGCCGCGCAGCGGATGTCTGCGCTAACCGGATAGGCACGATCCGAACGTGGACGGCACCCAAGTACCAGATTTGCGCCGAAAGTTCATCGGAGGATCCGAGAATCCACTTGGAAGCAATGGCTTGACCATTGGAGGCGACGAGTCCGTAACCATTGAGCACACTCACGAGTGGGCCAGAGTCAACAACCATCGCTGGTTTTCGTACAACGATCAGGGTAGAAGAGTTCGCGTTGATGATTGGAACGATGGGTTAGGTGATGAGGGCACCAACGAGTTTCCACTGAAGTCTCATGACAATAGCCCTGATCTCTCCTTCTATACGAACTTGCAAACTCTAACGGTGGATACGTTGCCTCCATACGTTGATATTCTTTACATAATTGGGGTGAACTGACGGAAAGGACGTTCAGACACAGAAGATGAACTCTTAAGGGCCTCTTGCAAAACTCTGAGCTATTCAGAACGACACAAGACTGCTGAAATTGGTGCCGACCTCGGTGCTAGGCAATTGCGGCGATTTTGATAATCGCCTTGGAGGGCTGGGCGCTGATGCAACCTCCATTTCGGCTTGGCGCAGCGGCGTCTCGCGGCGGGCGTAGCGTGTCGCTGGTCCCGGCTTGACTGTTACGATAATTTGGAGAATAAGGAGCAGAGGAGCACGAGCGACGGCAGACATTCGGCAAGGTGAACCTATGAAAACGATTGTTTGCTCACTCATTGCGTGCGCGCTTGCCGTAGCACCTCTGCCAGCTCCGGCACAGGATGCACATGGCGCTATAGCGTTTGGTCAAACCGCCTACGGTGAATCCGTTGCCTACGGTTTCGCATGGAATTACAGCGCAAAAGGCGAAGCTGTCGACGCCGCATTGAACGCCTGTCGTGCCGGCGGCGGCACGAACTGCGAGGAACTGGCTTGGTTTCAGAATGGTTGTGGCGCTCTTGCAGTCGATCAGTACGGCGGACCGCAGGGGAAGAGTGCTATGTCGCAGGAGCAGGCGGAAACACGAGCTCTGCAAAGTTGCGAGGCCGCGGGAGGGGTAGGGTGCGCCGTGGTAGGCTCCCAGTGTGCCCACTCTGGAGGGCAAGCTGGCACGTGGTCTGGCAGCGAGCGTGTTCTACCAGCGTCTGAAATGCAAGCCGGCGGGCAGGACGCTGAACCGCAAACGCACGCCACGGAAGCGCGGAAGGAAACACTGACCCGCGAGCAGCGCATCAACGTCCAAAAGGGCCTCGGGTCTTTGGGATTCGACGCCGGCCCCGCCGACGGGGTGTTCGGTCCTAGGACGCGGGCGGCAATTTGGGACTGGCAGGACAGCAAGGGACTCCACGCGACAGGCTACCTCACTATGCCTGAAGCCGAAGCGCTCGCGGCTGTCGGCTCCGAAACCGGCGAGACGCGGGACATGGGGATGGACAAAACGGCCGGACAGCCACCAGTCGGCACGGCCAATATGCAAGAAAATACAGAAGAAGAAAAAAGAGTACATATCCGCAAGTGTCATCTTGGCATTGACTTTATTGTGAGCGGGAATGAAGACGATTGGTATGACTGCCACATGACGTGCGACCAAATAAAGAGAGAGGCTGAAAACGAGTGCTCAGCCCGGGACGAGGAATCTATATTGGAAAGCGACCGAGCTCGGAATAACAGATTTTCCGAATTAAGATGTAACAGTCTGGATTCGGTGTTCAACAAACATTGTATTTGAGTAACTACACTTGGTTGTTCATAGAGATGATTCCGCGGTTGGAGTGCCCTCGCTTGGCGGGCTCTGCTGCGGGCTGCTCCGGACGGTGGCATGGACACGGACCGTAACCGTTCCATCCGGCTTTCAGTTACCCACATCGTCGATTTGCAGGGTCGCACCGAGGGCGATGCCGTTCAATCGAGAGAGGCCGCGCCACATGACGATGTTGCCCGGCGGCGGATCCTTCGTGCGGGCGAGATAGCCGCCGAGCCTGGCGATCTTGATGAGGTAGAGCGAGATCGCCCTGCGGGCAGGAGGATCGGTGGTGGGATCGGGAATCAGCCGATCGAGGATTTTTGTCTCCAACCCGGTCAGCACCAGGGCCGGTTCGAGGTCCGGCTTGGCGCGGTTGAGCATCGTCAACCAGAACACGCGCCAGCTCAGGATGCAGAACACCGCGAGCAACCGGACCAGCCGTTCGGCGGTTCGCAGCCGTGCCTGCTCGGCCCGGCAGCCCGATTTCAAGATTTTGTGGAAAACCTCGATCTTCCAGCGCATGGCGTACCAGTGAAGTTTCCCCACGGCGTCAGCGTGGCTTTCGACCGGCAGGTCGGTGATCAACTTCCAGTTGATCCGCGGGCGCCCGACCGGTTCTTCCGGCTCTCGGGCGTGCAACACCGCAAGCGTGAGCGACGGATAGCACTTCCGTTTGGCGATAGGCGGCAGGATGGTCATGCGGCGATAGGAAAGTTCGACCTGCGTGGAGCCGAGCTTGCCGTTGTCATCACGAACGGCGACCGAGTGCAGCCCGCGGACCTTCTCCCCGGCCATGATCGATTCCACCGTGAGGGAGCCGTCGCCGGCGAACCTGTCGGAACAACGCCTGATCAGGAAGTGGGTGTCCAACTCCTCGGCCAGACAGAACAACTCCCAGATGTCGCCCTCGCGATCGCAAACGTGAACGCAGCGCGCCGGATCGCCCAACAGTTCGGTAGATTGGCGCAGATTGTCCAGCCAGCGCATGCTCTCCTTGCCCTCGATCGGCACGCGCGTTGGATTGATCTTCCTCTTGAGGGCGTTCGTGCCCTTGAACTTCTTCCGGGACCAGAACTTGGCCGCGGTCATCCCCAGCGGTAACCCTTCCGTGGTCGTTGCCAGGCTCGAATGCATCAACAGTCCGCAGACCGTGTGCATGCGCGGGCGACCACCCTTGTCCTTGCGGCCGCCCACCTTCGTGGTGAAGCCCAGGGCTTCGGATCGACTGCGCTTCCAAGTAAACTCCGTCGTGTCATGAAGAACGAGGATCGGGCCGTCGGTGGCCGCGAACCGGAGCCGCGTTGCTTCAAAGTGGCCTCGAAGAATCTCTTCTTCGCTCACCCGCTCGTTGGAGAAGAAGCGATAGGCCGCCTTCGTGCTGGCCCAGTCCTGGATAGCCAGAGGGATCGTCTCTCCAAACCCTGCATCCATGCGCTCGACCAGCTGATAGAGCCGACGGTCCAGCCGACCGTCGCCGACACGGCATCCCGAAAGTTCCTCGTCGAACCACCGTTCCTCCATGACCCGCACCTTTTCGTTCCCGAATCGGTGCCGGATACGGAATCATGATCTAATCCAGGAACGCAACACATGGTGGTAACCCTATGACAAGCGCTCAAGATGTGGGCAATTGAAAGTTTGACGGAACGCTTACCCACGGACCTCGATCGGAGGGGCGAAGACGTGCGCTGTATCCGGTGACGCGACCGCAGCATGCGGTCCGAAATGAGGGACAAACTGTGGGGTGCACACCACATAATGCCTCATTTGTTTCGTGAACTCAGTAACTTACCGAACATTCGCGGCGGAGCGAGCGCCCGCCGTTGAGGGAAAACAATAAGACCCCGCTACGCCGTCTCCTCGAACAGCTCGCGGCCGATGAGCATGCGGCGGATCTCGCTGGTGCCGGCGCCGATCTCGT
>JAPPMY010000075.1 GCA_028818855.1 Rhodospirillales bacterium | reverse complement strand
TTGCATGTGTTAGGCCTGCCGCCAGCGTTCGTTCTGAGCCAGGATCAAACTCTCAGGTTTGAGTGTAGCCGAGACGCGCGACATGCCGGGCGTGCCGGAGCCCGAAGGCCCGCCACCCCGCGGCGCATCTGCGCACGGCTTCCTGAGTTCCCGCGCGACTATGGAACAACCATGCCGAAGCACGGCGTTCCGGTGCGCGGGCGGTCACGTCAGACGCCGCCCACGCATCCCTTCCATTCACAATGTCAAAGAGCGCTAGGCCGGGCAGGGCCCGGCCAAATCAACCCCCTTTAGTTACGGAATGATGTCGGGGGAGTCAAGCATTTCTGCCGGTTCAAGGCCATTTTCTTGGCACCGGCGGGCGCCGCGGCGGACGACACCCCGCCGCGCGCCGCCCGGTCCGCTCAGGCGTGGCCCAGGTGATTGGCGACCAGGTCCTCGGCAATCTGGACCGCGTTCAGCGCCGCCCCCTTGCGGAGATTATCGGAAACGACCCAGAGGCAAAGCCCGTTCGCCACCGTGGAATCGCGGCGGATGCGCGAGACGAAGGTTGCATCCTCGCCGGCGCAGTCGACAGGGGTCGCGTAGCCGCCGTCGAAGGGGCGATCGATCACCTCGACGCCGGGCGCCGCCGAGAGCAGCTCCCGCGCTTCCTCCTCGTCGATGGGGTCGTGGAACTCGACGTTCACGGCCTCGGCATGGCCGATGAAGGTGGGCACGCGCACGCAGGTGGCGCTCACCAGGATCTCCGGATCGAGGATCCGCTGCGTCTCGCGCACCATCTTGGCCTCTTCGCCGGTGGAGCCGTCGGTATCGAAGGCGCCGATCTGGGGGACGACGTTGAAGGCGATGGTCTTGGCGAAGGCGCGCGGTTCCTCGCGGGCGTTCATGTAGATCGCGCGGGTGTGGTCGAAGAGCTCATCCATCGCCTGCTTGCCGGCGCCGGACGTCGACTGGTAGGTGGAGACCACGATGCGCTTGATGCGGGCGTGGTCGTGCAGCGGCTTCAGCGCCACGACCATCTGGATGGTCGAGCAGTTGGGGTTGGCGATGATGTTGCGCGCCTCGAAGCCCGCGATCGTCTCCCCGTTCACCTCGGGCACCACCAGCGGCACGTCCTCGTCCATGCGGAACTGCGAGGTGTTGTCGATGACGACACAGCCCTGGGCCGCAGCGCGGGGCGCGTGAACCCTGGAGACGGCGGAGCCCGGCGAGAACAGCCCGAGATCGACTCCGGTGAAGTCGAATTCGGCGAGATCGTGCACCGTGAGGGTGTCGTCCTCGCCGAAGGAGACCTCCTTGCCGACCGACTGGCGCGACGCCAGCGGAATGACCTCGTCGGCGGGGAAGTCGCGCTCGGCGAGCACGGCGAGAAGCTGGCGCCCGACGTTGCCGGTGGCGCCGGCGATGGCGACGCGATAGCCCATGATCCGGATTCCCTTCGGCGGTCTCAGGCGGCGCGCGCATCGAGCGCGCCGAGGACGGCATCGCCCATGGCATCGGTGGGCGCCGCCGTCATCCCGTCCTGCATGATGTCGGCGGTGCGCAACCCCCCCGCCAGCGCGTCCTGAACGGCCGCCTCGATGAGGTCGGCGTCGTCCGCGGCGCCGAACGAGTAGCGCAGCATCATCGTGAAGCTGAGCAGCGCCGCCAGCGGATTGGCCAGATTCTGGCCGGCGATGTCCGGCGCGGACCCGTGCACGGGCTCGTAGAGCGCCTTGCGGTTGCCGCCCTCGTCGGCGGGGCCGAGCGAGGCAGACGGCAACATGCCGAGCGAGCCGGTCAGCATCGCTGCGCAGTCGCTGAGCAGGTCGCCGAAGAGGTTGCTGGTGACGATCACGTCGAACTGCTTGGGCCGGCGCACGAGCTGCATGGCGCAGTTGTCCGCATACATGTGCTCCAACACGATGTCCCCATAGTCGGCCGCGTGCAGCGCCGTCACCTCGTCCCGCCAGAACTTGCCGGATTCCATCACGTTGGCCTTCTCGACCGAATGCACCCGGTTGTCCCGGCGCCTGGCAAGCTCGAAGGCGACCCGGCAGACCCGCTCGATCTCGGGCGCGCTGTAGACCTCGGTGTCGAAGCCGCGCCGGATGCCGTCGGGCAGGGTGTCGACGCCGCGCGGCTCGCCGAAGTAGATGCCGCCGGTGAGCTCGCGCACGATCATCAGGTCGAGGCCGCGCACCACCTCGTCCTTCAGCGTCGAGGCCTCGACCAGCGGATCGAAGACCAGCGCCGGGCGCAGGTTGGCGTAGAGATCCATCTCCTTGCGGAGCCGCAGGATGCCCATCTCGGGACGTGCCTCACGGGCTACATCGTCCCACTGCGGCCCGCCGACCGCGCCGAACAGCACGGCGTCTGCCGCGACCGCATCCGCCAGGGTCTCATCGGTGAGCGGGGTGCCGTGGGCCTCGTAGCTGGCGCCGCCGACGAGCCCGCTGCCCACGTCGAAGGAGAACGAGCGCCTGGCCGAGAGCCAGTCCATGACGCGCTCGACCTGGCGCATGACCTCGGGCCCGATGCCGTCGCCGGCAAGGATGAGAACCCGCTTGTTGCTGCTCATCGTGCCCTCCGTGCCCGTCCGCCGCTCGCCCGTTCGCTGAAGCCGTCGCCGCCGGGCGAAACGGCAAGGCGCCCGCAGGAATGCCCTGCAAGCGCCATGGCCTTCCGTCGTCGCACCGCCCCGCCGACGCGGCGTTCCCTAAAGGGTCAGGGGCGGCCGGTCAAGCCGCTCGTCCGAAGCGGATCGCTCAGCCAGCGGCGGCCTGCTTCTCGTCCTCTTCTCCCTGCTGGAGCGCGAAGATCGAGGTGTAGCCGCCGGACCAGTCCGGCGGCATGAGACAGGGCCGGGGATCGTAGTGAATCCAGCGTGTCCGCCTGCCGCGCACGATCGACCCATTGTGGCGCGAGTACGTGGGGTTGTGCGTCACCGGCAGCGCGTCGGCGGACGAGAAGGCGTTGAGCAGCAGCGGGCGCGAGCGCGCCGGGTTGGTGTTGGGCCTGGAGCCGTGGACCATGCGGCAGTGGTGGACCGTCACCGAGCCGGCGGGGCCCTGCAGGTAGACGGCCTTCTCCACCGGCACGCGCTCCAGGTCCTCATCGCCGATGGCGCCGGCCCAGCAGTCGTTGCCGTCATAGAGGTCGAAGAGCTCGCCTTCGTGGGCGCCGGGAATCACCCCCATGGGCCCCATGGTCTCGTCCACGTCCTCCAGATAGACGCCAATGGTGAGCACGCTGTAGTTGGTGTGGGGCCAGTACTGGATGTCCTGGTGCCACTTCACCTCCTCGCCGCCGCCCGCCCATTTGAAGTTGAGCTTGGAGTGGTGGAACATCACGTCGGGTCCGAGCAGGTCCTCGGCGAGGTCGGTGATGCAGGACCGGCTCGCGAAGCGCCAGTAGTCGGGGTGATGCTGCACCGGCTGGGTCAGGCGCCGGAGCCGGGGCGCGGTTGCCGAGTGGTCGTCTTCCAGGTCGAACTTCTCGTCCGATGCGCTCCGGTGACGGCTCTCCTCGATGAAGCGCTCGCTCAGGCCCCGGAGCGTCGCGAGCCAGTCGTCCGGCACGAAGCGTTCGAGCAGAAGGTAGCCGTCGCGGAAGTAGGCTTCGCGCTGCACATCGGTCAGCACCTTCGGTGGGTGGGCAAGCACCTGCTCAGGAGTCATGGCTCTGTCTCTCGTCCGGATCGTCTCGGCGGCCATGCTGTCACGAGCCCGCGCGTCCCGCCAGCGATGGTTTGCCCGGCGCGGCCGGAGCACGACGGATTGCGGGGGAAGAACAGAGCAAAACAGGACTCTCGGAAGCCAGAATACCGCGAAGAATGGATCATTCGGTCCAGTACTTGCCCATGTCGCGGTGCAAACGCCTTATCTTTTCCACGTTCTCGGTCGCCGAGCGGCCACTTCGCACCGTGACCATTCCCACCAGCAGTTCTATGAGCGCGGTGACGCCAACCTGCGATTCGAAAAAGCTTGGGCTGTGGACCGAAATGAGCAGGATGTCGTCCGAGCACGCGGCCAGCGGCGACGTCAGGCGATCGGTGATGCCGACGACCCGTGCGCCGGCCTCCCGGGCGCGCCGGGCGACCCTGATGGAATCGGCCGCGCAGGGCTCGACAGCGATACAGACGACGGCATCCTCCGGCCCCAGGCCCTCCAGCTGACGCGACAGATCGGCGCTGTCGCGCGCCAGCGGATGCCAATTGCGGAGCCCCATGGCCGCCACATGATGCAGGTAGTTGGCGGACAGCTCGGACGCGAGCATGCCGACAACAAGCACCGTGCGCGCCTCCGCCAGCGCCTGCACCGCCCGCTCCAGGGCAGCGCGGTCGATGTGATCGAACAACGTGTTGATGTTGTTGAGCGCCACCTGCTGGAAGGTATTGAGAGCGTGGTCGAATTCGCTCTCGCGGGCGACCACCTGCACCTGGCCCTGCTCAAACGAATAGCCGGCCGACTGATCGTTGATGCTATCGCGATAGAGCGCTCGGAATTCTTCGTAGTTGCTGAAGCCGAGCGCCTTGGCGAGCCGGTTCATGGTGCTGGGGGGCACCCCCACTCTTCTTGCCAACTCGCGCATGGAGAATGTGGCAACCTCGCTCGGGTGCTCCAGAATGTGGGCGGCGCACTTCTTGAGCTGGCGGCTGAGCTTGGGAAAGGCCCGCGTCAGGCGATCGGTCCCTTCGCTGAACTCCACGCGCATCGCTAACGCCCAACGATCATGTCAACGCACGACATGGAGTTCCGCGCTTGACCCTGCACGTTCGCGACGCGGCCGACCTGTCCTCTCGAAGACGGGCCACCGAGTTTGATCTCCGTGTCTCCGCGCGCCTGCTGGTGCCGACAACCTGCGCATCATTCCTTCCGAATAAGCGCCCGTGCGCACTCTTGCAACGCATTATGTCCCGGTTCCTGCGCACTGCAGGCCGCCGCTTGTGACGGTGAAGATGATGCGGGCAGAGGGGCCTGGCACGGACCATTCACCGTGAACACGGTGCGCATAGCCCCGTCGCAATAGCCGGGGCGGGCAGGGGAATGCTATAACGGCGCGCCCTCGGTCCTCGCGCGGCGGGTGAGTTCCATGAACCTCCACGAGTATCAGGCCAAGCAGGTGCTGGCAGGCTTCGGCGTGCCGGTGCCGCGCGGCGTGGCGGTGCTGGCGCCGGACGAGGTGGAGGCCGCCGTCGACGAACTGGGCGGTCCGGTCTGGGTGGTGAAGGCGCAGATCCACGCCGGTGGGCGCGGCAAGGCGGGCGGCGTGAAGGTCTGCACCGGGCGCGAGGAAGCCATCGAGACGGGGCGGGCGATGTTCGGCAGGGTACTCGTCACCCATCAGACCGGACCTGCCGGGCGCGAGGTGCGGCGCGTCTACCTGGAAGAGGGCGCATCCATCGCCCATGAGTATTACCTGGGCGCCGTGGTGGATCGCGAAAGCGGTCGCGTCGCGCTCATCGCGTCCCGCGAAGGCGGTGTCGAGATCGAGGCGGTCGCGGCCGAGAGCCCGGACGCCATCGTGACCGTGCCGGTCGATCCCGCGAGCGGCTTCCAGCCCCACCACGGCCGAAGCATCGCATTCGGGCTCGGGCTCGGGGGCGATACGGCGAAGGCGGCAGGAAAGCTGGGGCGAGCGGTGTACGACGCGGTGCTCGGCACCGATGCCAGCCTCGTCGAGATCAATCCCCTGATCGAGACGACGGAACACGCGCTCGTCGCCCTCGATGCCAAGGTCAGCATCGACGACAATGCGCTCTACCGGCGCCGCGAGATCGCCGGGCTCCGCGATGCGGACGAGGAGGACCCGGCGGAGCGCGCCGCGGCCGAGCACGGGCTCAGCTACGTCAAGCTCGACGGCAACATCGGCTGCATGGTGAATGGCGCGGGCCTGGCCATGGCGACGATGGACATCATCAAGCTGCACGGCGCGGAGCCTGCCAACTTCCTCGACGTCGGCGGCGGCGCCAGCCGCGAGCGCGTCACCGAGGCCTTCAAGATCATCCTCTCCGATCCCAACGTGCGGGGCATCCTGGTCAACATTTTCGGGGGCATCATGCGGTGCGACGTAATTGCCGAGGGCATCGTCGCAGCCGCGCGGGAAGTATCGCTCGAATTGCCGCTTGTCGTTCGCCTCGAAGGCACCAACGTGGAGAAGGGCAAGGCGATCCTGGCGGGCGCCGGGATCGACCTGATCGCGGCCGACGACCTCGGCGATGCGGCCGTGAAGGTGGTCCAGGCAATTGGGCGGGCAAGCTGATGGCGGTTCTCGTCGATAGAGAGACGCGGGTGATCTGCCAGGGCCTCACCGGCGCCCAGGGCACCTTCCACTCGGAGCAGGCGATCGCATACGGCACGCGCATGGTGGGTGGCGTGACCCCTGGCAAGGGCGGCAGCAGCCACCTCGGCCTGCCGGTGTTCGATACCGTGGCCCAGGCCCGCGCCGAGACCGGCGCAGACGCGTCGGTGATCTACGTGCCGGCGCCCTTCGCGGCCGATGCGATCCTCGAGGCCATCGATGCCGAAATCGGCCTCGTCGTCTGCATCACCGAAGGCATCCCGGTGCTCGACATGGTGCGGGTCAAGCGCGTGCTGACGGGCGGCCGCACCCGCCTCATCGGCCCCAATTGCCCCGGCGTGATCACGCCGGACGAATGCAAGATCGGGATCATGCCGGGGCATATCCACCGGCGCGGCCGGGTCGGCATCGTCTCGCGCTCCGGCACGCTGACTTACGAGGCGGTGGGGCAGACCACCGCCGCGGGGCTCGGACAATCCACCTGCATCGGGATCGGGGGCGATCCGGTCGCCGGCACGGACTTCATCGACTGTCTCGCGCTCTTCGCGGCGGACGAGGAGACCGAGGCCATCGTGATGATCGGCGAGATCGGCGGCACGGCGGAGGAGAAAGCCGCGGACTTCGTGCGAGCCGAAAGGCTGGCCAAGCCTATCGTGGGCTTCATCGCAGGGCTCACGGCGCCGCCCGGCCGGCGCATGGGCCATGCCGGCGCGATCATCTCGGGCGGCAAGGGCGGGGCCCAGGACAAGATCGAGGCCATGCGGAGCGCAGGCATCGCCGTGACGGAATCGCCGGCCGCCATCGGCACCACGGTGCTCGACGTGCTGAACGGCCGCCGCCGCGCGGGACACGCAGCATGAGCAACGGCCTCGACGGCGCATCCGCCTTTCTCGGCGGGGCCGACCCCGCCGTCATCGAGCAG